>NZ_JALPKN010000258.1 GCF_023630195.1 Actinotalea sp. C106
CGCGCGCCCGGAACCGGCGGGCGCCGAGCAGACGGGTGGTGACGCGTGACCGCGCCGACGGCGGGCTTCCCGACCCGCGAGCTCGTGGCGCGGCTGCACGCCGGAGACCGAGTGCTCCTGGCCCTCGACTTCGACGGCACGCTCGCTCCCCTGGTGGACGACCCCGACGCCAGCCGGGCCCTGCCCGAGGCCGTCGTGGCCCTGGACCGGCTGGGCGGCGCCACGGGACTCGAGCTCGCGCTCGTCTCCGGGCGGCACCTGGACGACCTGTCCCGCCTGGCCGACGTCCCCGACGGGACCTGGCTGGTCGGCAGCCACGGCGCCGAGCGCGGTCGCCGCGTCGCCGGAGCCCTCGAGCGGGTCGACCTCGAGCTGCCCGCCGAGGCCGCTGCGCTGCGGACCGAGATCGGCGACGACCTCGACGCCGCGGTCGGGACCGTGGGAGGGGCACGGGTCGAGCACAAGCCCGCCTCGGTGGTGCTGCACACCCGCACGGCCACCCCCGCCGACGCGGCCCGGCTCACCGAGCTCGCGCTGGCCCTCGGGGAGCGCGAGGGGGTCGACGCGATGCACGGCAAGGACGTGGTCGAGCTCTCGGTGCTCGACGTCACCAAGGGCCACGCCCTGGCCGACCTGCGCACCGAGCTCGAGGTCGCCGTCGTGGTCTACGTGGGCGACGACGTCACCGACGAGCGGGCCTTCGTCACGCTCGGCGAGCAGGACGTGACCGTCAAGGTGGGCCCGGGCGAGACCGCTGCACGCCACCGGACGGAGAGCCCCGAGAGCCTCGCCGAGGCCCTGGGCGAGCTGGCCACGGGGCTCGACCTCGGCTGAGGACCCGGCGCCCGGGACGCGGCCGTCGTGGACCCCGGTGGTCACGGATCCGACCGTCGATCCGGTGCTCCGGACCTCGAAGGTGTGGCAGGATGCAGACGTCACGCGCGAGACGTGGGTCACAGTCGACCACGCCTCGCGCGCCGGTGTCACAGACGACACCACGACTCCCATCACGACGGATCGTCCGGCACGTACCTGCCGGTGAAGGGAAGTACCGATCATGGCTACGGTCACCTACGACCAGGCAACCCGCGTCTACCCCGGGACCGAGCGTCCCGCAGTCGACGCCCTCGACCTGCACATCGAGGACGGCGAGTTCCTCGTCCTCGTCGGCCCCTCGGGCTGCGGCAAGTCGACCTCCCTGCGCATGCTCGCCGGCCTCGAGGACGTCAACGCCGGCCGCATCCTCATCGGTGACCGCGACGTCACCGACGTGCAGCCCAAGGACCGCGACATCGCGATGGTCTTCCAGAACTACGCGCTGTACCCGCACATGTCCGTCGCGGACAACATGGGCTTCGCCCTCAAGATCGCCGGCACGCCGAAGGCCGAGATCCGCAAGCGGGTCGAGGAGGCTGCCAAGATCCTCGACCTGTCCGAGTACCTCGACCGCAAGCCCAAGGCCCTCTCGGGCGGCCAGCGTCAGCGTGTGGCCATGGGCCGCGCGATCGTCCGCCAGCCCCAGGTCTTCCTCATGGACGAGCCGCTGTCGAACCTCGACGCCAAGCTCCGCGTCCAGACCCGTACGCAGATCGCCTCGCTCCAGCGTCGCCTGGGCGTCACGACGGTCTACGTCACCCACGACCAGACCGAGGCCCTGACCATGGGCGACCGCATCGCGGTCCTCAAGGACGGGCTCCTGCAGCAGGTCGGCACCCCGCGCGACATGTACGACACCCCGGCGAACGTCTTCGTCGCCGGCTTCATCGGCTCCCCCGCGATGAACATCGGCTCGTTCAAGGTCGCCGACGGCGTCGCACAGCTGGGCGCAACCCGCATCCCCCTCGAGCGGAGCATCGTCGGGGCCATGACCCCCGAGGACAAGGGTCACGTCACGCTGGGCTTCCGCCCCGAGTCCCTCGACATCGTGTCGCAGGGCACCGAGGGTGCGATCCCGGTCAAGGTCACCCTCATCGAGGAGCTCGGCTCGGACGCCTTCGTCTACGGCGAGATCGACATCCCCGGCGAGGAGGCCAAGGAGATCCACTCCGGCGCCGGCGACGCCCGCGTCATCGTGCGTGTCGACCCGCGCCAGGTGCCGGGCAAGGGTGAGACGATCTGGGTCTCGATCCGCACCGGCGAGCGTCACGCCTTCTCGTCCTCGACCGGTGTGCGCATCAACGCCTGACCCGTAGCAGAGCTAGGGAGGGGCGGGACGGCAGCACGCCGTCCCGCCCTTTCGCTGCCCGGGCCCGGCCCCGGGGACGCCCCGGGCTCGAGCCCCCGTCCCCCAGGAGCACCGATGGCTCAGTCACTCCAGATCACGGCCGCGGCCCCCGACCCCGCCCTGCTCGACCTGCCGTGGGACGTGCCGCTCGAGGACTGGCCGGCCGAGACCCTCGCGGCCCTCCCGCGAGGCATCTCACGCCACGTGGTGCGCTTCGTCAAGCTCTCCGGCCGGGTCATCGCGGTCAAGGAGATCGGCGAGACCGTCGCCTACCGGGAGTACGAGCTGCTGCGAGCCCTGAACCGGCTCGACGTGCCGAGCGTGGTCCCCGTGGGGGTCATCACCGGCCGGCGCGACGCGAACGGCGAGCGGCTCGAGGCCGTGCTCATCACCAAGCACCTGCAGTACTCGCTGCCCTACCGCGCGCTCTTCAGCCAGCTCCTCCAGCCCGACACCACGGGCCGGCTCATCGACGCCCTCGCGGTGCTCCTGGTCCGCCTGCACCTGACCGGCTTCTACTGGGGGGACGTGTCGCTGTCGAACACCCTCTTCCGCCGCGACGCCGAGACCTTCGCGGCCTACCTGGTCGACGCCGAGACCGGTGACCTGCACGACCGGCTGAGCGACGGGCAGCGGGCCTACGACCTCGAGGTGGCCCGGGTGAACATCATCGGCGAGCTCATGGACCTCGAGGCCGGGGAGCTCCTCGAGTCCGGGGTCGACACGGTCGAGATCGGCGGCCGGCTGGTCGAGCGCTACAGCGAGCTGTGGGACACCCTGACCGGGGCGGAGTCCTTCGGCACGGGCGAGCGGTGGCGGGTCGCGGCCCGCATCGAACGCCTCAACAGCCTCGGCTTCGACGTCGGCGAGCTCGACATCACCACGGACATCGACGGCACCACCGTGAGCATCCAACCCAAGGTCGTCGACGCGGGCCACCACTCGCGCCGTCTCATGCGGCTGACCGGCCTGGACGTCCAGGAGAACCAGGCCCGGCGGCTGCTCAACGACCTCGACTCCTACCGCGCCGACCTCGACCGGCAGGGCGAGGACGAGGAGTTCGTGGCGCACGACTGGCTGACCACGGTCTTCGAGCCTGCTGTCCGGGCCGTGCCGCGGGAGATGCGGGGCAAGCTCGAGCCGGCCCAGCTCTTCCACGAGCTCCTCGACCACCGCTGGTACGTCTCGAGCGAGCAGGGCCGGGACGTGCCCATGGTCGAGGCCGTCGCGAGCTACGTCGAGACCGTGCTCCGCGACCGCCCCGACGAGAAGTCCGTGCTCGGCCTCGACGCCTCGATGCTCCCCCGCGGCGAGGACCTGCCCGGCGGCCTGGTTCCCTGAGGGGCCGTCGGTTCAGCCCCGCAGGGACTGATCCCTAGGCGCCGCGGCGCCGCAGGCGGTCGACCTCGTAGAGGCTGATCCCTGCGGCTGTCCCGGCGTTGAGGGACTCCACCGCGCTGCTGATCGGGATCGAGGCGACCACGTCGCAGGTCTCGCGCACCAGGCGCCCCAGTCCCTTGCCCTCCGAGCCGACGACCAGCACCATCGGCTCGGTCGCGAGCTCGAGGTCGGCGACCGCCGTGGTGCCGCCCCCGTCGAGCCCGACGATGAAGCACCCGGCCTGACGCAGCTCGCCCAGGGCCCGCACCAGGTTGGTGGCGCGCGCCACCGGCACCCGGGCCGCAGCCCCCGCCGAGACCTTCCACGCCGAGGCCGTGACCCCGGCCGCGCGACGCTCGGGCACGAGCACCCCGTGGGCACCGAAGGCCCCGGCCGAGCGCAGCACGGCCCCGAGGTTGCGGGGGTCGGTCACCCCGTCCAGGGCGACGACGAGGGCCGGGCGGCCGCTCTTCTCGGCCCGACGCACGAGGTCCCGCACGTCGGTGTACTCATAGGCGGGGACCTGGATGACCACGCCCTGGTGGACCAGGCCGTCGGTGAGGCGGTCGAGCTCGGGCTTGGTCACCTCGAGCAGCGGTAGGCGACGGTCCGAGGCGATCTTGAGGATCTCGCGGACGCGGTCGTCGGCGTCGATGCGGTGCGCGACCCAGATGCCCGCGCAGGGCACCCCGGCCCGCAACGCCTCGACGACCGAGTTGCGCCCCGCGACGATCTCGTTGCCCCCCGCGGCCTCGCGGCGTGCGCGGGTCCGTGCGGGGGCGGTGCGGCCGGTGCTGGCACCGGTGGTCGAGGTCGCCCGGCAG
>NZ_JALPKN010000259.1 GCF_023630195.1 Actinotalea sp. C106
GTCGGTGGTGGGCCCGGCCGGGGGCTGCGCGGCGGTGTCCGCGGCGGTGGTCGCAGCGGCGTCCGGGGACGACTCCACCGGCACCTCGGGGGCCACGTCGCCCGGAGCCTGCTCGGGACGCTCGTCCTCGGGCTGGCCGTCGGTGGGCTTGTCGTTCTCGGTGCTCATGCGTGTGCTCCCCGGCTGGTCGTCGACCCCGGAGGGTAGCGAAGACCGCCCATATCGGGCACCACCCGTCCACGCCCCACGCCAGACCACTGCGGCCCCGCCGATCGTCGGGGTCGATCAGGGTCGAATAGCGCCCCCGATCAACCCCGATCGCCCCGATCGACCCGGCTCGACCCCGATGAGCACCCCGCCCGCCCGCCCGCCCACGCGCCCGCCCGCCCGCCCGCCCGCCCGCCCACGCACCCCTCCTCCGTCGAGTGGTCACTTCTTGTCGGAACGCCGCGGGGTCGAAGCGGCAAGAAGTGACCTCTCGACAGCGGAGGGTGGCGGGGCGGCGGTCAGTCGAGGCCGGCCTCGTGGACGCAGCGGGCGATCTGGACGCGGTTCGTCGCGTGGAGCTTGGCGAACAGGTTCCCCACGTGGGTCTTGACGGTCGCGAGGCCCAGGTAGAGCTCCTGGGCGATCTCCGCGTTGGACAGGCCGCGCGCCACGGCGACGGCGATCTCGCGCTCGCGGGGGGTGAGCTGGGCGAGGCGCTCGCGGGCCTGGCGTCGCGGGGCGTCGTCCTGCCCGCCCTGGGTGGCTGCCGCGATCACCTGGGCCGTGACGCTCGGGGAGAGGATCGGCTCGCCGGCGGCGACCCGGCGGACGGCCTCGACGAGCTGGGGGGCCGGGGTGTCCTTGAGCAGGAACCCAGCCGCCCCGTGGCGCAGGGCGGTGAGCACCATCTCGTCGGTGTCGAAGGTGGTCAGCACGATGATCCGGGACGGCGTGCCCGCCTCGGTCAGGCGTCGGGTCGCGGTCAGCCCGTCGGTGCCGGGCATGCGGATGTCCATGAGGACGACGTCGGGGGTGGTCGCGGTGACCAGCTCGACGCCCCGGGCGCCGTCCTCGGCCTCGCCGACCACCTCGATCTGCGGGTCGCCACCGAGGATCAGGCGCAGGCCCGTGCGGACCAACGCGTCGTCGTCGACCAGGACCACCCGGACCGCTCCGCCCGGGGCCGCGTCGCCCGGGCCTGCGCCGCTCACCGCTCGTCCCACGGCAGGGTGGCGGTCACCGCGAACCGCCCTGCGGCGTCGACCCCATGGGTGAGGGTGCCGCCGGCCAGGGTCGCGCGCTCCTCGAGCCCGGTGAGTCCCATCCCGGCCCCGGGCGCTGCAGCAGGGACCACCTCGGGCACCGGGTTCCTCGCCTCGAGGTGCAGGTCGTGACCGGGTGCCCCGGCCAGACGGAGGGTCACCGGGGTGCCGGGGGCGTGCTTGCGGGCATTGGTCAGGACCTCCTGGACGATGCGGAAGGCGGTGCGCGAGAGGGTCACGGGAGGCAGGGCCAGGGCGTCGGCGTCCCCCGCGGCGAGGCCGGTGAGGTCGAGGTGGACGACAGTCCCGGCCTCGGCGTTCTCGGCGAGCAGGGCCGGCAGCTCACGCAGGCTCGGTTGCGGCGGCTCCGGGGGCGCCGGCTCGGGGCGCGCTCCGTCGTGGGGTGCCTGGCCGAGGGACCCCTGGTCGAGGGACCCCTGGCCGAGGGACCCCGGGGCGAGGGGGCCCGCGCCGCCGTCGGCCCGCAGCACCCCCAGCACCTGACGCAGCTCGACCAGGGCGCGGTGGGCGTTGTCCTGGATGATCTGCGCGGTCTGCGCGGTCTCGGTCTGGGTGAGGTCGGTGCGGTAGGTCAGGGCGCCGGCGTGCATCGCGACCAGGGAGATGCGGTGGGCGAGCACGTCGTGCATCTCGCGGGCGATGCGGGTGCGCTCGGCCTCGCGCGCGGCGTCGGCCTTGAGGGACTGCTCGCGCTCGGCGGTCTCGGCGCGCTCACGCAGGGTGTCGAGCAGCTCGCGCCGCGCGCCGATGTAGAAGCCGGTCGCGACGCAGGCCGCGTAGACCACCAGGGCCAGGGAGCCGGCGAGGGCGAAGTACACGGTCGAGGACTCGGTCCCCGGCAGGGACGGGCGGTACACCCCCTCGTAGATGACCCCGGCCACGAGCCAGGCCACGCCGGTCACGATCACCGGGCGCCACCGGCGGTGGGTGCTCATCGACACGGCGGACAGCCCGGCAGCCCCGATCGCCGCCCCGGAGAACGCGGTCAGGGCAGCCGTCGCGGAGGCGACGGTCGTGGGGTAGCGGCGCCGGAGCGGCAGCAGGGCGACCCCGATCACGCCCAGCACGAGGTCGAGCACGATCGCGGCGCCGAGGCGGCCGACCACCTCGTCCGGGGCGCCGTCGTCCTGGGGCATCAGGTCCGCCGTCACCGCGATCCAGGTGATCAGCCCGACGGCGATCACCACGAGGTAGCGCCACACCCGTGACCAGGGACGCAGCGGCGGCGGGGCGGGGGCGGGCATGCCGTCCAGGCTAGGCCGCGCGGCCCTCCGCGCCCTCCCCCTGACGGCTCGGCGGCGTGCGACCAAAGGTGGAGGCAGGTCGAGGCCGACGGCGGATCCCCTCGCGCCCCGCAGCGCGGAGGCTGGAGCCATGATCACTGCACAGCACCTCACCAAGCGCTACGGCGACCACGCCGCGGTCGACGACGTGTCCTTCACCGCCCGGCCCGGCCGCGTCACGGGGTTCCTCGGTCCCAACGGTGCCGGCAAGTCCACGACCATGCGGATGCTCTGCGGACTGACCGTCCCGACCGCCGGGCAGGCGACCGTCCTGGACCGGCCCCTGCGGTCGATGCCCAACCCGGGCCGGACCGTGGGGGTGCTGCTCGACGCCTCCGCGACCCACGCGGGCCGGACGGGCCGCGAGACCCTGACCCTCTCGGCCCAGCTGATGGGCCTGCCCACGGCGCGGGTCGGTGAGGTCCTCGAGACCGTGGGGCTGACCGCCGCCGAGTCGCGCAAGCGGACCCGCTCCTACTCGCTGGGCATGCGGCAGCGGCTCGGCCTGGCCCACGCCCTGCTGGGCGACCCGACCGTGCTCATCCTCGACGAGCCGGCCAACGGCCTGGACCCCGCAGGCATCCGGTGGATGCGTGAGCTGCTGCGCGGGTTCGCGGCCGACGGCGGCACGGTGCTGCTGTCCTCGCACCTGCTGCGGGAGATGGAGGCCGTGTGCGACGACCTGGTCATCGTCGGCGGGGGGCGCGTCCTGGCCCAGGGATCGGCGAGCGAGCTGCTCAGCGGTCCGAGCACCCGGGTGCGCAGCGTCGACGACAGGTCCCTCACGGCGGCCCTGACCGCGGCGGGTCACACCGTCGAGCGCACCGACGAGGGCACCCTCGCCACCGCGGCCTCCCCCGAGGAGGTGGGCCGGGTGGCCCTCGCAGCACAGGTCGTCCTGACCGAGCTGCGCGCCGCGACCAGCACCGGCCTGGAACAGCTGTTCTTCGACACGACCGCCCAGCACGGGCGAGAGGAGATCGCCGCATGAGCGCCGCGACCACCACCCACGTCCCCGCCCGTCCCGCCGACCCCTCCGGCCGGGGGCCCGACGACGCCGCGCGCGCCGTGGACCGCCGTCGCGGGGTCCCGTTCCTCCGGCTGGCCCGGGTCGAGCTGCGCAAGCAGCTGGACACCCGCGCCGGGGTGTGGCTGCTCGGGGTGGTCGTGCTGATCAACGCGGCGCTGATCGCCCTGATGCTCACCACGGCCGAGCCTGGGGAGCTCACCTGGATGAGCCTGACCGAGACGGCCTCCTTCGGCCAGATCCTGCTGCTGCCGCTGATCGGGATCATGGCGGCGACCAGCGAGTGGTCCCAGCGCACCGCCGTGACGACCTTCGTCCTCGAGCCGCGCCGGGGGCGGGTCAACGGGGCCAAGCTGCTGTCCGCCGTCGTGCTCGGTCTGGGCGTGATGGTCGCGACCCTCGCCGCCGCCGCGCTGCTCAACGTGGTGGGGGTGCTGGCCCGGGACGGCGACGGCGCCTGGGACCTCGACCTCGCCCTCGTCAGCGGCACGACCCTCGCCCTGGCGATCCTGGTGACCCAGGGCGTGGCCTTCGGGCTGGCGCTGCTGAGCACCCCCGGGGCGATCGTCGCCTACCTCGCGCTGCCCACGGCCTGGACCGTGCTGGGCGCCCTGGTCGAGGGCCTGCGCACCCCCGCCGAGTGGCTCGACATCAACACGACGATGCTGCCCCTCATGGCCGGCGAGATGGCCGACGGCGACTGGGCCCGGCTCGGGGCGTCCGTCGGCGTGTGGGTAGCCCTCCCGCTGGCCATCGGCCTCTGGCGCACCGCCCGCCGCGAGGTCGCGTGACGCCCGCCGTCAAGGCGCGCG
>NZ_JALPKN010000025.1 GCF_023630195.1 Actinotalea sp. C106
GGCCGCGCGCAGCCCGTGGGCGTGGGAGCGGGCCACCAGCAGCGCGCGGGTGGGGATGTAGGACGAGGGGCGCTCGGGCCAGGCCCGCCCGGCCGCGCGCCACCCGGGCACCAGGGCCGCCACGGTCGACTCCCCCGCTCCGCCGTGGACCCCGATGCACCACAGGTTGGCGTCGGTGTGCTGGCGCGTGGTGGGCAGCTGGTCGACCAGGTCCGGGGCCCGCACCCCGTGCTGGGGAGCCAGTGCACCCCCTCCCGGTGCGGGTGCTGGCGTGATCTCGGTCTGCTCGAGGGCAGGCTTCGCGCCCGGGTACTCGAGTGAGAGCCACGGATTCGGCTCGGTCATGCCCTGCAACCCCCTGCGCTGGCCCAAGATGTACGCACGTCCCCTGCCCCCGTGACGAGACCAAAGGATGCCAACAGTGCCGTTGTGTGCCGTAGTTTACTGTAGTCTATCGGTCACGGTTGGTGGTGACCGGCGGTGACGAGATTAGATGATCTTTTTGACCGGTTTCCCGAGCATCTGTCCGTCGAGCAGTTGGCGCAGGTGCTGGGGGTGACCAAGCCCACGGCGTACCGGTGGCTGCAGCAGGGCGACATCCCGGCCTACAAGGTCGGTGGGGGCGTGTCTGGGCGGGCGAACTGGGTGATCGTGCGCGATGAGGTCAGGGACCATCTGATCGCCAACCGCAACACCACCGGTGCGGGGGAGGTCGACCAGGACCAGGAGTAGCCAGGGGGGCACGTGGGCAGGGGCACGTTCGGCGCGGTGGTTGTGCTCGCGCTGCTGACCGGGTGCTCGACCTCCTCCCCCGGCGACCGGGTCGCTGACCCGGCGCCCACCGCGAGTCCTGTGGTGCCGACACCGTCGCCGGTGGTGGTGCCTGAGGGGGCGCGGGACTTCGACACCGGGGCCCCGGCGCAGACCCAGGTCCCCGACCCCCAGTGGGACCCGGCCGCCCGTGAGCAGGCCGCGTCTGCGGCCGCCGCGGCGATGGCGGCGTTTGCCCGACCGGACCTGGACCCGGGCAGCTGGTGGGCTGAGCTCGCGCCGTTGCTGAGTGCCCAGGGGCAGATGGACTACCAGTACGTGGATCCGGCCGTGGTTCCGGCCCGCGCGGTCACCGGGCCCGGACAGGTGCTGGATGAGACCAGTGCGCTGGTGGCTCCGGTGGCGGTGCCCACCGACGTGGGCACCTATGAGGTGATCGTCTCGCGCACCGACGCCGGCGCCCCGTGGTTGGTCGAGCGTCTCACCCCACCTGAGGGGGCCAGCTGATGTCGAGCTCCAAGGCACTGCCGGTGGTCGCGGGCCTGGTCCCCCTCAGCGTGATCGGTGGGGTGCTGGGCATGCTCCTGCTCGGCAGCCAAGAGGCCGAGGCATCCTGCACCCCCACGGGGGCGAGCCTGCAGGCTGATCCGGCCTCCGTGCCGGCCGGGGTGGTCGCGGGGTACAGCGGGGAGCAGCTGGCCAACGCTGCGGTGATCCTGCGCGCCGGGGCCGACCTGGAGGCCGGGGCCCGGGACCAGGCCATCGCGGTGATGACCGCGATGGGCGAGTCCGGGCTGCGCGTCATCGACCACGGCGACGCCGCCGGCCCGGACAGCCGTGGGCTGTTCCAGCAGCGCGACAACGGCGCCTGGGGCTCCTACGCCGACCGCATGGACCCCTACACCTCCGCGACCAGCTTCTACCGCGCGATGCTCGCCATCCCCGAGCGCGAGGGACTGGCCCCCACGATCGTGGCCCACCGCACCCAGCGCAACGCCGACCCGTTCCACTACGAGCGGTACTGGGACGCGGCCCTGGAGGTCGTCGAAGCGGTCACCGGCACCACCACGGGCCTGACCACCGGGACCGGGGGCACCTCGTGCACCGGCATCGCCTCGGTGCCCGGGGCGGTCAACCCCGCCGGGTGGTCGGCGCCCGCGGCCGGTCCGGTGACCAGCGGGTTCGGGATGCGCCTGCACCCGGTGCACAAGGAGTGGCGCCTGCACGCCGGCACCGACTTCAACGGCGGCGGGTGCAACGGGCCGATCTGGTCGGTCAACGACGGTGTGGTGACCATCGCCGGACCCGCGGGCGGGTACGGCAACGTCATCGAGGTCGACCACGGCGGAGGCCTGCGCACCCGCTACGCCCACATGTACAACAACGGGGTCCTGGTCGACGTCGGCGACCAGGTCACCGGCGGCCAGCAGATCGGCCTGGTCGGCAGCTCAGGTGTCTCCACCGGATGCCACCTGCACTTCGAGACCTACCTCAACGGTGAGCTCGTGGATCCGATGGCTTACCTGGCCAGCGTGGGGGTGAGCCTGTGAGCGCCGTGCCGGACTTCCCTCGCATCGAGGTCACGCTGCGCCCGGACACCAGTGGTGAGGTCACCATCCAGGGGATCTCCCACCCCGTGCCGGTCAGCGGCGACATCGCCACCGCCCGCCAACGCGCCCTCGGCATCGTGGTCGTGCGGGCCGCACTGGCCCTGGGACGCCCGGTGCGGGTGACCGCCCACGACCCCGAGGGCACCTGGCCCCTGGTCGTGCACCCCGCCGGCCACGTGACTGACCCCGCCCAGCTCGAGCACGAGCCCCACTCCCCCACCCCGACCGATCAGGGGCCGGTGGTGTGCGTGCGCGCGATCGACGGGACCTCGAGCCAGCCCGGGCGCTCGATTCTGGTGGGCCGCAATCCCCAGCCCCACCCCGGCGAGCTCGTTGAGGTCCTGTTCGCCGTGCGGGACGTGGCCCGGCAGGTCAGCAAGACCCACGCCCGCATCGACATCGACCCCACCGGACACATCACCGTGACCGACCGCAGCTCCACCAACGGCACCGGCGTCCTGCTGCACGGCACCCGTCGCCCCGCCCACCCCGGTGCGCCCCTGACCGTCCCAGCGGCAGCGACCGTGCTCCTCGGAGATGTCCCTGTGAAAGTGGAGGTCCAAGGATCATGAGCGACACGCCGCGACGGTTCCCCATATCTGATACGTCATGGGTGTTGGGTCGTGCCATGGCAACTAGGCGAGGCCGGCCCGGCAAGGGTGAGCGCGACCTGTTCGTTACGCGTCCGGCCGCGGTCGTCGGCCGCGCGGTTCGCGAGAGTGCTGAGCGCGAGGGCTATGAGTCCCTCAGCGAGTACATCGCCGCGGTCCTGGCCGAGAAGGAAGGCCTCAGCGAGTTTGCCCCCACTCCCCACCCTGCAGCAGAGCAGGGCGAGCTTCCGATCAAGAAGGGCGGTGCGCGGCTGAAGCAGTCTGCCTAACCGCATATAAAGCGATGGCCCGCCCCCCTGACGGGGGACGGGCCGAGATCAGAAGTTCTTCACCCAGTGCTTGGCGGCGCGGGCGGTGAAGAGCTCCGACTGACACACCCTTCGGCGTGTCCTAACGCTTGGAGCCCACGATAACCCCTGCCCTGGCTTCTGCATACCCAAGTGCGCCCGGCGTGGCGCGGTTTCACCCGCGCGGGCTACCCCGACGTCGGCCCACCGGGGACCGTGAGCGCTCCCCCCTGGCCGTGGCCCAGGCCCTGCCCCACGGGACCTCCCGCGCGCCCAACCAGCACGCCTGGCGACGCGCCGTGCGCGACTCCCCCGCCCTGGACCGCCTGCGCGCTGACCGGCGCGCCACGATCCTGGCCGTGGCCGACGTGCTGGCCTTCAGCGCGGACTGGACCTCGATGACCACCCGCCCCACCTGGGCACACCTGGCCACCCGCACCGGACGCTCCCGGGCCACCATCGCCCGCGCCCTAGCCACCCTGCGCGCCGCTGACCTGCTGGGCATCGTGGCCACCGGCCGCTCAGCCGGCTACGGGCCAATGGCCCTGGGCAACCAAGCCGAGGCCGCCGTCTACGTCCTGGCCCAGCTCTCCACCCTGCACGCAGTCCCTTCACCTGGGGATGAAGATGAGACCCCCACCCGCGAAGCGGGTAGTTCTCACCCCCCGGGCGCGCGCGTGCGCGAGATCAAAACCCCCACCGAGCCGCTGCGCGGCCAGACCGTCTCGGCCGCTACGCGGCCCACCCTCCCAGCCGACCAACGGCAGCACCCGCTGTGGCCGGGTTCTGCACCGGCACGACGCAAGGACGAACGGCGTTCGGCCGCAGCCGAGCTCCAACGTCGTGTCTTCCCCCTACGACGCACCTCCACAGCCTGGATCGCGGCCGCCACCAGGGAGTTCATGCTCGCCGGGTGGACGGTCACCGACATGGTCCACGCCATCGACCACCGCCCCGACGGCCGCGCCTGGCCCCACGACGGGGCCACCGGCATCGCCCAGATCGGACGCTGGCTGGCCCACCGCCTACGCCCCTGGCGCGATGAGCACACCACCGTGCTGGCCTCCCCCAGCCAACGCGCGACCGCCGCCGCGGTCCACGCCCGGGCAGTGGCCACCGCACGCCGCACCGCCCACGAACAGCTCATGGCCACCCGTTCAGCCCCGGACTCCCCCGTGGCCGCCGCAGCCCTGGCCGACATCCGCGCCACCCTCGAGGCCGCTCGAGCCCAGGCCCGCGACCGGCGGCCGGCGACGTGAGCTCACAGCGCGGCGCGGTCCTGGACCCGCTGACCCACCGGCACCGTGCTGGCCGACCACGCGGACACGTCCCGGCAGCCCTCGGCCGCGTACACACCACACCCGCACACCCACACCACGTGCCGGCGCTCCAGCGTGCACAAGCACGACACCGACCCCTCCCCCGGCCTCCCTGGCCCATCAGCCGACCAACCCCGCCCACACACCGGACAACCCCGCGGTGGCACGAGCTGATAGCCGGCACCGCCTTGCGGCGCTCGACGCCACCGACTCCAGTCCACGCCCACCTAGATATCCTATCGAACACCAGTACGATAGGATATCTAGAATAGATAGTGACACTAGATCTCTAGGAACGCTAGGATCAGTAGGCCCGTACGGCTCGTTGCTGCACGCCGGCATCTACTGTTGCTAGTGAACCTAGGTACAGTAGGAACGCTATAAACACTAGGATTTAGGGGATGGCATGGCCGACATCGATCGCACAGCCCTCGCACGCGTGATCGCCGTGATCAACGGCAAGGGAGGAGCGGGCAAGACCACCATCACCGCCAACGTCGCAGGTTTACTCGCCCTCTCGGGATACCGAGTGCTCGTCGTCGACATGGACCCCCAGGGCAACCTGGGGGAGGACTTCGGCTACACCTCGACCGACGTCGACGACCAGGGACAGGCGCTCGCTGGATCACTGGCCTTCGGACAAGCGGCTCGACCCGCGCACGCGGTTCGCACCAACCTCGACGTCCTCGTCGGCGGCCACCACCTGGACGTGGCTGCAGCGAGCCTGGCAGCGGCCAAGGACCAGAGCGCAGCTCGACTCTCACTCGCCCGCCTACTCGAGCCGATCGCACCCGAGTACGACATGGTCCTGATCGACTGCCCACCCGGCATCGAAGCACTGCAGACCACCGCGGCCGCGGCAGCACGCTGGGCACTCGTACCGGCTAAGTCCGACGCCAGCTCCCGCAAGGGCCTGATGGACGTCGCACGCCGCCTGGACGCCGTGGTCGACCTGAACCCGACACTGGACCTGCTCGGCGTCGTGCTCTTCGGCACGGGCACCAGTGCCCACCGGATCAAGGAAGAAGCACGAGGCCTGATCGTCGAAGCGCTGGGCTCGGAAGACGCTGTGCTCCAGGCAGCGATCCGCCACTCCGAGGCCACGGCCCACGCCGCGCGAGAGCGAGGGCTCTTGGTCCACGAGCTCGAGGATGAAGCCCGCAAGGGCCCGGCGTGGTGGCAGATCCGCCGCGGTGAGGCCACCGGCGTGGCCAACTCCCCACGCACCGCCAGCGGCGTCGCCGAGGACTTCCACGGCCTGGCCAGCGAGATCGTCGCGCGGATCACCGCCGCCGAGGAGCGACTGGAGGTCAGCGCATGAGCACCGACGAGGCACCCCAGCGCACCATCTCCGGACTCAAACCACCCCCCGGCCGCCGGCCCGGTGTACACCCCGATGCCAGCCGCCTGCTGGCACGCAACCGACAGGCCACTCCTGCACCTGCGGTGCAGGACCCTGCGCCGACACCAGCGCTCGTCTCTCCCCAGGTGACCGTGCCGCAACCAGCGGCCAACCAGACTCCGAGGTCGGGGGAGGGGCTCAAGGAGCAGCTCAACGTGAGCGTCCTTCGCGATGTCAGGCGGCGCATCCGCGCCGCCTACCGGGCCACCTCGGTGGCCGAAGGGCACCGCTCCTTCAGCGACTTCGTCACGTCACTTCTCGAGGCCGAAGCCCGACGTCTGGAGAACACCTACAACGGCGGCCAGCCCTTCACCGGCGGCGAACGCGAGCTGCCCGCCGGACGACCGCTGTCCGACTGAACCAGCACCCACAGGAGAGCCCGCGATGAGCACCCCTGAACCCACCCCACCGATCCAATGGACCGTGGGGCAGCTGCGCGCCGAGCTCGTCGGCCTGCCCGATGACACGCCCCTGGTCATCGACGTCGTCCAGGACGGCCCCGCAGGCAGCACCCGCACCCGCCTACCCTTGATCGGAGCCGGGTACGGGCAGGGCGTCGACCCAGATGACCCGATCTTCAGTGGGCAGGAGTATCCCCTGACTGCCGGGCAACGCACCGTGGGAGGCAGGGGGAGTGTCGGGGGTGGGCCGCGGGTCGACCTGAGCTGGCCCGATCGGCAGAAGTTCGATGACGAGTGACCACGCCCACCGGGCGGGCCCCCTCTGAGGCCGAGGGGCGCCGAGCGCCGGCGGCCGGTAGGTCGGGGGAGTTGGCGGTCTTGCAGTGGGGACAGGTGCGCGGGGCGGGGCGGATGCTGTCCCAGGTCTACCTCGGGCCCCACACCCGCGTCCTGCCGGCGCTGTTGGGGCGTGTGCTGATCGCGATGGGTGCGGTGTCGTTCGGGGCAACCTTGGCCCTGTACCGGCCGGTCGTGCGCTACTGGGTCGACCCGCGTGACCACCGGCGTCAGGTGCTCGTAGCGCTGATCACCCGGAGTGATCAGGCCAAGCTCGTGCTGCGCCTGGCGGTCGTGGTCATCACCACGCTGGTCCTACTCGCGGGCTTCACCAACGCGATCGCCGCGACCCTGACCGACGACCTGATCCTCATCGCCCTCGCCCTTGCCCTAGCCACCCTCGCCCTCGTGCTGCTGGTCGCATCCTTGCTCGCGGCCCTGGCCCTGGCGATCCCGTCGGCCGTCATGGCCTGGGCGCCCCACCCCGGGCGCATCCGCCGCGGCGGACCCAAGGGGCCCACCCCAGACCTGACCGCGGTCCTCGCCGCCTCCACCGTCCCCGGCGGGATGCTCACCGTCCGGGCACACCTAGTCAGGCACTACGAGGGCCAACGCATCACCGTCCGCGCCCGCGACACCTACGCCCAACAACTCTACGAACGACTTGGATTGACCGTGATTACCTCAGGCCGCGGACGCATGACCGGGATCGTCGCGCCGTAGCAGATGATCACGAGCGAGGTCAGATCCGGCGCGAGGTTGTGCTGGCGCCACGAACGATCGTGGTAGAGCGAGGTGGGATCTGCAGCGTGCGACGCGGTTGCTCCGGCCTCCCGGCGACCTTGACTTCCGCGACGGCGTGGATTCCACCTGCCTCGAAGGTCACCTGCTCGAAGCGAAGAGGTTCCGAACTATGGGGCCGGCGCCCGGCGATGCGTACCCCCGAACCACCTTCTCGCGCAGCTCGCGTGCGGACTCTCCACAGCCCTGACGGCAGGTCGCCAGCCAACACCGCTGGCACGACGGCTGTGATTGGGGTTGGCTCGGTGTGGACCCCGGCGCTCTCGAGCTCACTCAGGCGAGCGCTCCAGTCCTCAGCCGTCTTCTCAGCCTCGGTGTCCAAGCGTTCACGATCCGCCTTGGAGGAGAACGCCTCTACTCCAAAGCGCCGCGCGAACCTGCTCAGGGCTCCCATATGCCACAGCGTACGTTCAAACGGCAGCCACGACGAGGGCCGCGATGGCGAAGCCCCAGGCCAGGGCAGACAGCATCAGCTGTAGCCAGGCGGTGTCTCGTACCTCGTTCACCGTCGGCTTGTTCCGGGTCACAGCGCGAAACGACTCGCGGCGCAGTGCCGCGAGCTTCGCCTGATCGCCCTGGAGAGTCTGGTCGGCCAGGACGCTGCCGTGGTCTGGGATCTGAAGACCCCTAGCGAGCCTGAGGACCCGGAGCGTCAGCAGCGCAGAGCAGCCGAACGCGACGACAGCTGTCCACGCGAAGCCAGACCGGGTGATCTGCAGGGCCGCTGCCAAGAAGCCCGCGCTGACGGCGAGAGCGAACGTCACGATCAACTTGCTGGTGTCGATCGACGCTGACTGCGACGTGAGGAGCCGCCCGGCTTGGTCATCAAGCCACTCAGCTGTAGAGGTCGCCACGACGCGATTGTGTCAGCCAGCCGAAGCCAGCACAGCCCGCTTCGACCTCGGCCACGCCAAGCACGTCGCGTCGAGGAACGGGAGGGCAAGCCTCCCGTTCCTCGAGCGCTCAGACGCGGTGCGCGACCGTCCGCCCAGGACTGGCCGCAGCACGGGCCTTGGTCACGAACCGACCGGTCACCGTGCTGCGGTAGACCGTCCGACGGTTCGACGTACCCCGACCCACACGCTCGGTCATCGTCGACCGCGGACGACGGGCCGCCGTCCGCTTGGACACGAACTTGCCAGTACGGGCACTGCGAGAGATCCGACGAGCCACGAGGCCCACCTCCAAGAGAGTCGAACTACAGGGGTCGTGGGCCACCGGGACGCACCCGGTGGCCCACGACCACCCAGGGGTCACCGACGACGCGTGGTCGTGGTGGTGGTGATCTTGATGCGGATGGGTCCCTTACGGACCGTCCGCACTGATCGGCGAGTAGCCATCACAGCTCCTTCCTTCAGCATCGGCACCGACGCTGAAGGAGCCGCCCCCTCACAGGGACTACGCCTCTCCTGTAGACTCGACGTTCCGGCTGACATCGGAAACGAAGAGCCCCAGACCTCGGTGCACCTCAGACGAGTCTGGGGCTCTTCCTATTCTACACCATTGCCGAATGCCGCTGCGGAACACCCGAAGCCAGCGGTATCTCGCCCCAAAACGCCCCAGGTCGCCGCACTCGGCCCACGCGCATCCCCCTCGATGGCTCTGGCGCTAGGCGGTCCAAGCACATCATCTGGTGGCTGGTGGCGGCGGGCGTGGCTGCATGTAGTGGCCCGCGCTGTGTCAGAGGGGTGTGGTATTGCGTGCGTAATCGGCGGGAACGTGACGGGTGGATGCAAGGTAGCGAGCATTTATGGACACCACCTGCGAACTATTCGCAGCCGTCCACAGTGATGTCCACAGATGAAACTATGGTTGTCCACAAAACAGTTCCAAAACTCATCTACGCCGGCGGCGCCTCCCGCCCCACGTATCCCTCGCAGCGACTCGCCCGAGGGGCTCCTAGCTGCTCGCCCCACCATGGTTCGGGGTGCTCCGGTGACGGCGTTGCTGGTCGGGCGCTGCGCGCCGTGCGGCGGCTCGAGGTCGTGGGGGAGTGGGTGTCGCGCTCACCTGGCCGGTAGCACGCCAGCCCTCCCACCAAACCCACCCCCACCAGCGGTGACGTAGCCGGCCGGGGACGGTGCTCCGCACCAAGGTCGCGCACCTGGGGGAGTGGGGGGCTGGTGGGGGTGGGTTTGGTGTGAGCCTCTGCAACAGCGTGCTACCTCGTGCCTGCCGGTGAGGCCCCCAAGGCGGGGGCACTCACCGGCCAGACCATTCGGTCACCAGCACGAGCACCAGGAGCACCCATGCAGCCCACCGTCACCATCACCGGTCCCCGCGAGATCCTCGCCACCGTCACCTACCAGCTCGGGTTCACCCCCACCGACTCCCTCGTCCTCGTCTCCCTGCGAGGCGACCGCCAGCGCATCGGCCTGGTCGCCCGCATCGACCTCGACGACGCACCCGACGCCGCGACCGCCCTGGCCGGACACCTGGTCACCGACGGGGCCTCTGCGGCGTTCGTCATCGCCTACACCCCCGACCCCGTCGCCGCGCACACCGCTGCCGCGCACGTCGAGTCTGCGGTGCGAGCCCAGCAGATCACCCCGCTGGGCACGTGGTGGGTCACCGGCACCGAGTACCGGGCCATCAACCCCCACCACCCCCACCACAGCGAGTCCACCGGACACGCCCTGGACCTGGACACCACCGTCGTCGCCGCCACCCTGGTCGCCGAAGGAGTCGCAGTGCGGGGGAGCAGGGCCGACCTCGCCATCACCCCCGCACCCCAGCCCGCACGCGACGCAGCCCGCGACGAGATCACCGCCGCCATCGAGAAGGGGGAGCGGGTGGATCGGGTGGCGGCCCTAGGGCTGTGGCGCCAGACCCTGGCCACCGGTGCCCACACCCCGGCCGTGGCCGGGCGCCTGGCCCACGCCATGACCGACATCCTCGTGAGGGACGCGATCCTGTGCGACCTCATCCCCCACGGCACCGCCACCGCCGACGCGATCGCCGCTGGGACCGGCAGTGAGGGCGTGGGGGCGACGCTGGGCGCGGTGCTCGACCCGGTCACCGGCACCCGACCCGACCCGGCCACCACCGACCCCGCCGCTGCGCTGCTCGCTCACGTGGCCGCGCACGTCGACAGCGCGGCGGCGTTGACGCTGCTGGGATTCCTGTCCTGGTGGGACGGGGACGGCGCCCGAGCCAACGTCCACCTCGAAGCCACCCACCAGGTCGACCCCACCTACCGGCTCGCCGCCCTCATCGGTGAAGCACTCGACGCCGGGATGGCACCCGGCTGGATCCGCGCCGGACGGTGAACCCCGCGCCCTGACCGGTCACCTTGGCCGGTCAGGGCACCCGGGCCCGGGGCGTGGTGGGGTCGGCATCGAGCCGACCCCACCACGCAGAGCAGTCGGGCGCCCCTAACCTTGGGGGCTCAGCTCCCGGAAGTGGGGGTGATGGACCGGCAGCTGCGGTGGCGGTGAACGATCTACGTGAGGTCGCGCCTGCCACCCTGCGTATCGCTTCCCAGCGACTCTGCTCCGCCTCCTAACTAGAGCAATGTCCCGTCGGGCTGCTCGAGGTCGTCGGTGCTGCCCTGCGGCTCGGGAAGGGGAATCTGCCGGCGCTCCCGGCTCTCGCGGACCGGAACATGGTGCACGACGGGTGTGGCCGCCAGGATCTGTCCGATCAGAGCGTCCATGAGCTGAGCGGGTGCGATGTCCTCGGGGATTGGATCGAGGTTGACGCGCACGACAGGGCCCCCGTCGGCCGTCTCGTCCCAGCCCACCAGGCACAGGGCTGTGGCGGTGTAGCCGCCGTGGCCGCCGGTGTCGCGCAGCTTGCGGATCATGTCGACGGTGCGTTCGAACGCGTCCGGTTCGTCGCGAAGGATCGTGTCCCGCTGCAGGAAGAGGAACCCGGTGGCAGCGAGGGGATACCGGCCGCGGAGGTTGGCTGCGTCGCCGTAGGCCTCCTCGAACCGGTTAGGCAGGTTCTTGGCGAATGAGGAGACTTGGGCCTTGGTGCTGAGCAGCAACTCCGGTCCGCGGTCCCAGCGGGCGATGCAGACGTCGACCTGCTTGTCGTAGGCCCGTCCGAGGACACGCGCGTCGTTGGGTCCAACCGAGGGCATCCGGGCGACACGGCTCCGCAGATCGTCGGCGACCTTGGCTGGAAGCCGTTCTAGGAGGACGGCGATGTCTCGTGGCAGAACGCGAGGGCGAGTTGGGCGCGGCCAGACCTCGTCGGCGCCGAACCCCGCGCGGCGGAACTCGTGAGCGAGCCAGGCATCGATGCCCTTGGCGAAGCGCCCGGATTCCGAAGCGCTTCCGGTGATGACCGGCAGGGTGAGCAGTTGGCCAAGGAGGTCAAAGTCCGGGGCGTAGACCGGTCGCTCGCCGACGGCATGCACCCACGGGTCGGTCGCCGGCGTGGCGGCGAGGATCGGGTCGAACGTCGAGAAGACGTCGTCCTTGCTCACCGCGTCGCCTTGCCCGACAGCACGGGCCCGGCGGTCACGCCAGCGTGCGGGGAGATCCGGTCTTTGGCCGACGTACCGCGCGCTCGGCGGCGTGCAGTCAGGAGCGCGTGAGCCTGCTCCAGCTCGGCGGCATCACCGGCAGTCATCCCCATCCCATCGACCAGGACGACCTGGTCGATGATGCGGACGGCGTCGAGCAACCGGCCCTCCCGCAGGCGGGCGGCCACACGGCCCCGTACTGCCGCGAGCTCGTCGCGTACGGCCTCGACGTGGGCCGGCGCGGGCATGGGCAGGTCGTCTGCCTCGCGCGGCTCAATCTTGAGCATGCCGCCACCGTAGGCGCGCCCGACGATCTCGGCGCCGAGCAGCGTGACGCTGTTCAGGGACGCCAACGGCAGGAACCGCTGACCAGCGGCTCGGTGCGCTGCATGTAGGTAGACACCGTGAACGCTGTTGAGGTGATGAGCCCTGGCGCTGTTCGTCGTCAGCCGGGGCGTGTCGGCGTTCATGTAGGTCAGGAACAGGTCAGCCGGCGCGAGGTAGGGGACCCGCCACCAGGGGGTCCGGACGCGGCACTTGTAGGCCTCGTTAACCCCGTTGGCCTCACCAGTGGCGATGTATCGGCGGGCGGGCGCGCTCGGATCACCGGATGGGCGGAACAGCAGCGTCGCAGCACCGCCCTCTCCGAGAGTCGCGCGCATGGACGAGGTGAAGGACAAACCGCGCAGGTGCCGGCTACCCGGTGGCGACAGCGGCAGGAGCTCGTCGTCGGGGATGGCAAGCCGGGCGGCGTCCTGAGGTGAGAGGGCGAAGTACCGGTTCGCGCCGGTCACCATGCCCAGCGTCGTCTCACCCCAGGTGTGCAGCGTCGTGAACCCAGCGTCTGACGCGGCGGCGGCGTAGGGCCCCGCGGCGGTCGGCGGGAGGAGAGCCGAGGTCCACTTCCCGCTGGTCCTGACCGGGGTCCACGTCGACCGAGTTCCTGCGTCGAGGTCAGCGAGGTCGTCGGCGTTGTGGACCTGCAGCAACTCGCAGTGGTCGGTGCCGCCATCGCCCTCGGCGAGCAGCAGCACCACTTCCTCCAGCACCCCGGGGAACACCCGCTCGGTGAACAGGACAAGGCGCACGCGCCCGAACCGTCGCATCAAGAACTCGCGCACCTGCGCGGCGTAATTGACTGACAGCAGCTCGGCGGGCAGGACCAGGCCTAGCCGGCCTCCCGGCTTGAGGAACAGAGCAGAGTGCACGGTGAATGCCGCCCACGACGACGCCAGGGCGGTCAGTGCGACGCCAGCGCGCAGTGCAGCGCGACGTGAGGCAGCGCGGCTCTCCCCAGAGAAGTCCTGGTAGCGGACGTACGGCGGGTTCCCGATCACCGCATCGTACGTCGGCCGTGGTTCCACCGAGAAGAAGTCGCCCGCCTTGATGTCCGCGGTGGCGCCGACGGCGCTCAACAGCTCGCGCGCAGCTCTCGCTGAGGCGTCATGGAGCTCTACGCCAGCGAGTTCGCCGCGCGGCTGTGAGCGATCTGGATCGAGGAGGGTCTGGTGCTGGTGAGCGGCGATCAAGAAGGCGGCTTCGCCGCACGAGGGCTCCAGCACGGTGTCCGTGGTCTCCCGGACAGCCCAGCGCGTGACGTACGCGGCCACCGTCTGGGGGGTGAAGAACGCGCCTCGCGCCTTGCGGAGGTCAACCGTGTCGACGGCGGAACGGAGCTTGGTCACGGGTCGATTCTTCCCTAGGACTCGGCCTCGACATGCCGGGGCGCGCGGGTGCGCGCGTCGGGCACTCGGTCACCACGACGTGGGGTCGGGGGAGGCCGTGATCCGCTCGGCCAGTCGAGCCGTCGATCAGCGGCTTGCGGTGCGATCCGGCTCAGCCGCTGAGTTGCAGGATCACCGCCAGCGCGAGGAGGAGGCCGGCAATGACCCAGTAGAACGCACGCAACTTGTGGGTGGACCGCATCTGCCTGCGGGTCCACAACACCCTGCTCGGGCTGCCCGCGCTGATGGCTGCCGTGAGGCCAGCCTGTGGGAGGTAGCGCTTGACTTCCTGTTCGAGGGCCGTCCCGTGGTCCACAGAGGCCTTGAGGAGCCGGTGGTACCAGCTCGCGTCAACGAAGAAGAACGCGAGCCACACCAGCAGGCCAACGCAGACAGTGAGTGCGGAGCGGTCGACGTCTAGGTCTCCGACGGTCAATGCCGCCGGGCGCTCTTTCGCGGTCGCGGTCAGCGAGGCGGCGCCCAGTGTGAAAGTGAGCGCCGTCAGGGCGAGGCCGCGGATCTTCCAGCAGATCTCGTTGAAGTGCTGCTGGACGGTCACCGTCTGCTTCCACATCTCCAAGTAGCCCTGCAAGCGGTTCGCTTCGGTCAAGGCAGGCGCGTCGGACGGCTGATCACGGCGCGGTGTCATCAGCGGCTCCCTCGAACGCGAACATGGTCAACAGTTGGTCAAGCCCTCGGTCGAGGACATGTGTGGGTGTTACGACCCCTGCCCGCTCGGTGGCGCGACGCTCCTTCTCCACCAGCTCATCGGTCCAATGAGTGACTCGCCGGAGCAGTGCGTACTCCGGCAAGTGCTGGACCTGGCCGTACGCCGCGTGGGCGTCGTGCGCGCCCGCCGCCTGTGCCATGGCGACGTCCTTGATCAGACTGTCGCCAATGTACAGAGTTGTCGCGGGACGTGCCCCGAAGGTCTGGATGATCTCGTTGAGGATGGCTACGGACGGCTTCTCGGTGCCGGCTGCCACGTGCTCATGTGGAGTGAGCTTGAGTCCATAGTGCTCGGGATCCTGGGTCCGAAGGTCCTCGAAAGAGACGCCGTCGGGCAGGTCATGGTCCGGCGAGGAGTAGAGCGCGGCCAGCACACCATCGAGTTCGAGCGTTCTTATCCGCCACTCGGTCCAGAACGACAGTGACTCGGTGTAGCCGACGATAGGCACGCCGGCCGCGCGGATCGTCTCGAGCGTGGTCAGGACGCCGGGGTATAGCCGCGTACTTTCCTTCCGCGCAGAGTTCTGAGCATGGAGTGCTTTGTCGTACGTCATCAGGGGGTTCTTGGAGAGCGCTAGGAGCGAGGGAATCTCATTGAGGAGGTAGGAGTACTCCGTCGTGCGCCGACGCTGGTGAACCTTGCGCGCCTCCTCTTCAAGAGCCGGAGTCGGCACTCCGCTGAGCCGCGACACCTCGTTCAGGAGCGCGGAGAAGGAGCTGTACCAGGCGCCGAACCAGTCCCACAGGGTGTTGTCCAGGTCGGTGACGACAAGGTTGATCACGGGCTGCGTGGCTGGAGGCTGCATGGAGCCAGTGTGGACGCTGCCACTGACATGCCCCGCGCAGCGTCCGGTTAGGGATCGCTCAATGGGCGGGCGCGGCGGGACACTTGTCGAGCTCGTTCCCGCAGGTGGCCCTGTCTCGGATGACCCACCCGCCATGGCGTCCGCCAAGGAGGCGCCTGGTGGACGCCTGCACTACGCACCCCGCAAACGGTCGTTTCTGGGCTGCCTGACGGGCTGGGTCGCCTGGCGTCGACACGCCGCGGTTTGGCTTCCCGAAACTAGGGACCGAAACCGAGACGGACCGAAACGTGTCCTAGACCGTTTTCGGTCACGCTGGTAGGATGGGTGGACCGTTGGAAGGGGTGGATCATGGCTCGTGCGTTGACGACGGCTGGACCGGCTGAGGTTGAGGCTGCAGAGCGCTTGGCGTTCGCTGAGGCTGCGCTGGCTACGGCGGGGCACGAGGTCACCGATCCGGCGCTGCGGGGGATCTTGGAGCGCACTGCTCGCCATGAGTTGACGGGGGATGAGGCGGTCGCCGCGATCCGGCGCCACGTTCAGGGCTGATGCCGCGGGCGCACTCTTTTCGTACCTGGGATGACTACTTCATCCCAGGTACTTCTGTGTTGAGGAACAGGTTCACCGTCCCGGGCAAGCCCTACGGCGAGGACGACCCGCAGAAGCTGCGCGCGTTGGAGGAGGCCGTGACGGCGGTGCGGCTGCTCGAGCTGGCCGAGTCGCCGATCGCGGGCCGGTTCGACTACGAGCACATGAAGGCGATCCACGCCCACGTCTTCGGAGACGTGTATGAGTGGGCCGGCGAGGAGCGGGTCGGGCCAGTCGGGCAGTTCATGACCAAGGACGGGCACGCCTACTACGGGGGAGGCCCGCACCTGACGGTTGCTGCCGAGCAGCAGTACGCCCGCCTGGCGCACAAGGACCTGCTGCGCGGGCTCGGGCACGAGGAGTTCGTCGGCGAGCTTGCCGAGAGCTGGGGCGAGCTGAACGTCATCCACAGCTTCCGTGAGGGCAACACCCGCACGCAGTTCGTGTTCTTCTCCCAGCTTGCCCAGCAGGCCGGGTACCGGCTCGACACGGCGCAGTTCGCCCCGGGAGCCCCGCTGCGTGCGGAGTTCGTGGCCGCGCGGTTCCATAGCCAGGACACCGGCAGCAACGACCGTCTGACCGAGGTCCTGCGCCGCGGGGTCGTCCCCCTGGGCCAAGGCGGCCAGGACCCAGGCTCGGGGGCTGGCCGGTCGGCCCAGCTGCGGCAGGCGAGCTACCCAAGGTCGGGTGCTGGTCGCGCGTCCTCGAGCGGTCAGCAGCAGAGCGCCGGCTACCGGCCAGGTCGCGGCTACGGCACCAGCGGACCGGAGCTCGAGCGATGAGCAACGTGGTGGGCTACGCCCGGGTCAGCACCCGTGAGCAGAACCCGGATGCCCAGGGGGCGGAGTTGCGTGCGGCGGGGGCGGTGCGGGTGTTCGTCGACCACGGGGAGTCCAGCCGGATCGGCGATCGTCCGCAGTGGGTGGCGTGCCTGGACTACCTGCGTGAAGGGGACACGTTGGTGATCCGGGCGTTGGACCGGGTTGCTGGGACTGAGCAGATGGCGATCGAGATCATCCGCGATCTTGGCCGGCGTGGGGTGCGGATCAAGAGCCTGACCGAGCCGTTCTTGGACGTGGACACCTCCACCCCGATGGGTGAGGCGATCGTGGGGATCATGGCGGTGCTGGCCCAGCTGCGGGTGGCCACGATCCGGGAGAACACCCGCCGGGGCCTGGCTCATGCCCGCGCCCAGGGCCGGGTGGGTGGCCGGCCGTCGGTGATGACCCCCGAGCGCACCGCTGCTGCGGTTCAGATGCGCGCTGCGGGGCACAGCATCGTGCAGATCGCCACGGTCCTGGGGGTGGGCAAGTCCTCGGTCTCTCGCGCCTTGGCCAAGGCGGGGGAGAGGGAGCTGGTGTCGGGAGCGGGTGGACCGTATGAGGTCGCTCAGCGGTATGCCGCCGGGGAGGTGGACCGTGACGAGCTGGTCGAGGAGTTGGTGCGGTGGCAGTACGTCGCGTTGCAGCGCACCGCCGGCGATGGTGTGGATGACGTGATCGTGGTGGAGCCGGGCACGTTCGATGAGGTGGCCCAGGCGCTGCGCGACGGACTGATCGATGCGTCGACATATGAAGAGATTCGGCAGCGCAGGATCCGTTCGCGCACTGCGGGGTAGTGCCGGGCGTCGATAGCAGGTGCTGGGAACAGCGCCGCCGAGGGCTACGTGAGCGGCGCGCGCTCGATGGCCGTAGGACCCGTTGGGGTAAGGGGAGGCCGGACCTACTAGCCCGTGCACGGGCCGCGCTCTCGAGGGGCGACTGCTCTGCGCGGGGTGGGGGCGTGGCCGGTGTGCGGGCGGTCGCTTGGGGTCCTGCTGTCCACCTGTGGGCGGGTCCGGCCGGGGGTTAGCCGGAGCCGTCCACAGGTGGGCAGGGGGAGACGTCAGGCCGCGGTGGTGTCCTAGGGGGGCGCCGTCGCGTAGCGGGCTGCTGCTCGAGGGCTTAGGGCAGGTGCTTGGCCATGAAGAGGCAGGGAGTGCCGGGCCAGAGGTCGGTGAACTCCTCGAGGCGGAGGAACCCGTGGGCCTCGTAGAACAGTCGGGTCCTGCGGTAGCCGTCGTCGGGGTGGGCTTGCCCGAGTGTCTTGACCGTGAGCATGCGGGTGCCGTGAGCGAGGAGATCGCTCTCGAGCTTGGTGAGTAGTGCGTTGCCGACGCCGCGTCGATGCCAGGCGGCCTTGACGGCCATGAGGTGGATCTCGGCTGTCTCAGGGAAGTGCTGCTCGACGAGGAGGGCGCCGACCTGCTCGCCGGTCGAGGTGACGGCGAAGTAGTTCGGGAGGGTGTCTGCGGCGGTGACGTAGGCCTCGGTGGCCTCAGGTTGGCCGAACCATGCAGGCAGGTCTTCCAGAATCGCTCGCACCGCGGCGCGATCGCCAGATGGGTGCCGATCGACCCGGAGTTGGGATGTGCTCATGGGGAGGCGTTGGAGTTCGGCTTGTGGCCGCGCTGGGACGCGGTCGCCCGGCGTCGGACCCGGGCCTTCTTCTCGGGTTCGCCCAGCCCGATCTTGCGTAGCTCGTCCGCCGACCATCCATCGGACAGCGCGGCGTTGTACAGGCGCAGGTCCTCACGCTCTGCCTGGGCGATCTGTTCACGCAGCTCTGCGAGCTGCTGACGTGCCGTGACGAGTGCCCGCACGGAGTTGATCCGCGAGTCGAGCAGCGCACGTGCCTGGCGTTCTGTGTCTTCGGCGTTAAGCCCCCTTGTTGCCATGCCAACACCCTAGAAGCAGCCACTACGACGGAGCAAGCTATACACTTAGGGGACCTAAGTGGCTTGGAACCTGGACTGTTCGTCGTGGGCTCGGCACACTGGGGTGTGGTCCCCGCGGTGGGCGGGGTCGCTGCGCTGGGCCAAGGGGAGGGGCGGGACCGATGAGTGAAGAGGGGCCTGATGGTCGCTTGTTCGCTCGTCGTCGCCGGGCGAATGTGGCCGGTGGTCGCCGTCATGAGCACAAGGTGAAGGTGACCCCGGAGGAGGAGGGGGTGTTGCTGCGCCTGGCTGGTGAGCAGCACGTGACGGTGCCTCGCTTGTTGGTGGAGTCGGCGTTGGCTGCGGCGTCCTCGGAGACCCCCACGGAGCGGCGGAACGCGATCGCGGAGTTGTTCCGGTTGCATCGGTTGTTGGCGGCGATCTCGAACAACGTGAACCAGATGGCCAAGGCGACCAACGCGACCGGCCAGACTCAGGACGAGTTGGAGGCGACGTTGGTCGCGGTGCGGCGTACCGCGGAGCGGATCGATGCGGCGATCGATGGGTTGGCCTTGTCGTGATGCCGAACGTGGTGCGCGGGGATCGCATGGCCGGGTTGATGAGCTACCTGGTGGGTCCGGGTCGGGCGAACGAGCACACCGAGCCGCACCTGGTTGCCGGCGACACGGCCTTGATGGTGTGGCATGACGATGCCGAGCTCGGCCGGGACTCCGCGGCGGGGATCGCGCGGCATCTGGATCGTCCGCGGGTGGCGCACGACGTGCAGGTGACCGGTGGGCATGTGTGGCACTGCTCGCTGTCGCTGCGCGCCGAGGAGGGCCAGCTCAGCGATGAGCGGTGGGCGGCGATCGCGAACGACTTCGTGTCCGCGATGGACTTCGACGACGCGCAGGGCACGAAGGCGCCTTGCCGGTGGGTGGCGGTGCGGCACGGTGTCTCCACGAATGGCAACGACCACATCCACCTGGTGGTGAACCTGGTGCGGGAGGACGGCACCAAGGCCAGCGCCCACCACGACTACCGCCGCGCCCAGACCGCGGCCCGCGCCCTGGAGGTCAAGCACGACCTGGAGGTGCTGGAGTCGGTGCGTGCTGAGCGTGCCACGCGGGGCTATGACCCGGGTGAGCGTGAGGCCCAGGCCAGGGCCCGGGCGCGCGCCAAGCACGAGCGCACCGCCCTGGCTGGCGGGCCGGGGTGGACGTCGTTGAGCGCGCAGGACCGACGGGCCGCGGTGACCGCGGAGCTGGGGGCGGATCAGCCGCGGCACGTGTTGGCGGTCAAGGTGCGAGGGTGTGCGGTCTCGAGCGCGGACGAGGCGGAGTTCGTGCGCCGGATGCGCCGGTCGGGCCTGTTGGTCCGGGCACGGTTCGCTGACGGGCGCACCGACGTGGTGACCGGGTACTCGGTGGCCCAGCGGCCCATCGCGGGGGAGCGGCCGATTTGGTACGGCGGGGGACACCTGGGCCGGGACCTGACCTTGCCGCGATTGCGCGATGGGTGGCCCGACACCCCCACCGGGGCCAGTGCCGCGGCGAGGGAGTGGACCGCAGCCAAGCGCGGACGCCGAGTCGTGGCCCCGGGTCGGGAGATGTTGTCGCCCGAGCCGGGGGAGTGGGCTCGGCAGAACGAGGAGCTGGGTGCCCTGGTGGAGCGGCTGCGGGCGGTGCCGGTCGAGGACCGCGACACCTGGGCCACGGTGGCCCGCCAGACCGCTGGGGCCTTCGCGGCGTGGTCGAACGCCACCGAGCAGACACCGGGGGACCTGGCGGCTGCGGCGGAGGCGTTGTCGCGTTCGGCGCAGACCTACACCCGCACCGCGACACCGCAGAAGGCTGGGACGGTGGCGATCTCGGGGGCGGCGATGCTGCTGGCCAGCGCGTCCCGGGGTGGGCAGGGCAGTGCGGCGCAGGCGGCGATGATCCGCCAGCTGCTGCGCCTGACCCAAGCCGTCCACGCCGCCGCGGCCGCCGGGCAGCAGGCCCGCCAGGCCCAGCTCCTGGCCCAGGACACCCGCGCCCCCCTAAGTCGGATCG
>NZ_JALPKN010000260.1 GCF_023630195.1 Actinotalea sp. C106
CACGCGATCGGGCAGCGAAGAAACGAGCCAGCCCCGCCGAGCCAGGTTCAGTCTGGTACTGACCCGAAGAAACTCGCCGCGCGCTTCAAGATCTCGTTGGCCCGGCGAAGCTCGCGGTTCTCCTGCTCCAGCTCGCGCAGCCGCGCGCTCTCACTCGAGGTCACCCCCGGTGCGTGACCGTCGTCGATGTCGGCCTGGCGCACCCACAGACGGACCGACTCCGTCCCGTAGTCGGTGCCCAGCTCGGCCCGCAACGTCCGGACCATCCGCACCGCCGCGACCTTCTCCTCCTCCGAATACCGACGCGTAGTCGACCTCCCCTTCGACACCTCTCGTGGCATGACTCCATCTTCGTTTCCAAGGTCAGGAACCTCCAACATCCCCAGGACGACTCACCTGCGAGGTTCGAACGCGATAGCCGTGGACGGAGGTGAGAGGCTGCGGCACTGGTCGACCGCACCGTCTCCCCAATTGCGCGGCAGGACCCAGCAGTCACCCGTTCAGCCGCTGTCGCCCACTCGTTGGCCATGGCACCCTTCAACCGAAGTCACCAGCAACCGCGATTGACTACCAGCGGTGCGGTTTATGACCGCGCCGATCAGAGGGGGAACCGAATGAAGAAGAGAAACTTTCGAGGAGTATTCGTGCTAGCGGTTGCAGCATCGCTCGCACTGGGCTCAACTAGCGCGAGTTACGCAGAAACACTCGATCAGGAAGACGACGAAGCCTCGACCCTCGAGTCAGGGCTTACTCCGGCAGAGGCGTATGAGCAGTCCGTACAGGTGCTTCGCGACAGCCAGCTTGAACTCAACGAGTCCCGCATTGAGAGCGACCTCGAAATTCCCATACTTGCATCTCCAGGAATGGTCGCGGCCGCCGGGAACGTCGCGTTTCCGAAGTACTTCTCCGCAAAAGGCCTGGAGGGAGTTGCGTGCGTTACTGTAATTGCAGACGTATTCTCTTGCAGGACCGCACGGAACCATGCTCAGTCCGCCCTGAACTTGGCCGCCGCTCGGTACCCGAAGTCGGTCCACAACGGCAAGGGTGACGCCTTTCGTCACTGCTACTGGAATGGCCTTATGACCGTTAGCCTCGGTGCGTCAACCGCGAAGCGGATCGCTAGCAACCATGAGGCAGTGAGCACTAATCCGACCAAGGAGAAGAACATGGATTTGTACAACAACGGCCGCGGGCGGTGGGTCGGAAAGACCTACAAGACGACTTTTGCGGCCGATACTCGGTGTACCGAACTCCTGGGTCGGAGCATCGGCCTTGGCGGGTTGCAGACCTCCCTCTAGGAGCGCCCGGTGGCTGAGCCTATCTAGCCCGATGCTCCAGCGAAGGGCCAGGTAGGCTCAGTCCATGAACCCAGCGAGCGAGTCACCGTCACCACCGAGAGCCCTCGGCCTCTCGGCAGGCCTCCTGGTGGCTGCTGTAGTCGTATGCGTCCTCGCCCTCTCTATGCGACTCACTGGTGGCCTCGAGGTCGCAGATCAGATGACGCCCAGCAGCCTCTATGAACAAGGTCGTCTCACCGGCGCGCGAAGTGCGGTCCTCCTAGCGGTCTCGATCTACCTCGGATCGCTGGGCGCCCGGGGCTTCCTCGGAGCGTCGCCCACCTGGATGGTGCTCCGCGGACTGGGGCTCAGTATCTCGATGGCGACAGTAGGCGCGCTGCTGGGCCTATGGGTCTTGGCAGGAATCGGTGCTCTGCTCAGCGTCGTGCTGTATATCTATCGGGTTCTAGCCGTGAGGTCGCAGCGCGGCTGAAGACACGAGGTGGCGCCGGGCATAGCCCTCACCGGCGGCGCGCAACGCCACGGTCGAACCCCAGTTTCGAGAGGAGCAACTGGGGCGCGGGCAAAGTCGGCGCGGGCCAGCAGCCGAGCTCCGCCACAATGGTCGGCCCTGTCGGTGCGCGAGGCCCTCAGCTCTCCGCGCGGCCCTCGCGCCAGTAGCCCATGAACGCGACCGCACGGCGGTCGATACCCAGGTCGCGCACCAGGTAGCGGCGGATCCCCTTGACCACGGCGGCCTCGCCGGCGATCCAGGTGTAGACGCCGTCAGGGGCCGAGGTCGCGCGGGTGGTGTCCCAGAGGATGCCGTTGTCCACGTCGACGTCCTCGGGCTCGACCCCGGCGTGCCGGGCCCGGGCCAGGCGGGCCGCGGTGGTCTGGACGGCCTCGGTCATGAGGCTGCCGTGCGGGGCGACGCCCTCGCTGGTGCGGCGGGGCAGCCAGCGGAGCTCGACACCCTCGGGCAGGTGCACGTCGAGCTCGTCGTGCTCGGTGGGGACCTCGACGTAGGCGTGGGCTCGGGTGCCGGCGGGGAGCCGCTCGAGGATCGAGCAGATCGCGGGGGCGGCGGTCTCGTCACCGCCGAGCAGGATGCACGTCGCGTCGGCCGGCGGGCGGAACTCGATGCCGGCGCTCGGGCCCTCGTGCAGGGCGTTCGGGCCGATGAGCACCAGGGAGTCCCCCGGGCGGGCCGCGGCGCACCACTTCACGGCGGGGCCGACCTGGGCCTTGCAGGCGCAGCCGATGAGCTGAGCGAGGCCGCAGCCCCGCGTGGTGACCGCACCCGGGTCCACCCCGTGCAGCACGACGTCGACGTCGACCTCGCGCTCGAGGGGACGCACCGCGCGCACGGTGTAGGTGCGGAGCGGGTTGCGCTGGTCGTCGGGGAGCTCGCGCCAGGCCGCGTACCAGTCGGCGCCGGTGAAGGACGCGACGTCGACCTGGTCGCCGCAGGCGTTGGGGAGCACCAGCTTGATCCGCTGGTCCAGGCCCTCGGTGCCGAACTCGTCGAGGTCCGGGCCGGTGAAGGTCATCCGCAGGAAGCTGGGGCTCAGGCGGCGCGTGCGCGCGACCTGGACCTGGAACCCTCGGGACGCCGGCTGGACCCTGCGCTGCGGGTCGGTGGCGGCGACGACGGACATACGGCTCCTCAGGACGGCACATGCTCTGGCCGTGCCAGTAGAGCATAGGCAAACCTAAGGAAGGTAGCCCTCATCTCATCGAGGGCCGGTGACCTGAGTCACACAGACGCTCAGGTGAGGTCAGGGCAGGACGAGGTCCGCGCCGGTCAGGCGGCGGTATGCGTCGAGGTACCGGTCGCGGGTCCGCTCGACGACCTCCGCGGGCAGCGGGGGCGGCGCGGTGTCCGAGGCGCGGTCCCAGCCCGAGGCCGACGAGGTCAGCCAGTCACGGACGAACTGCTTGTCGAAGCTCGGCTGGGCCCGCCCGGGCTCCCACCCGTCCGCGGGCCAGAACCGCGAGGAGTCCGGGGTCAGCACCTCGTCACCGAGCACCACGGTCCCGGCGTCGGGCCCCTGGGGCGCCCGACCGAACTCGAGCTTGGTGTCGGCCAGGATCACGCCCCGCTCGCGCGCCACGGCCTCGGCCCGGCCGTACACGGCGAGGGTCAGCGTGCGCAGCTCCTCGGCCTCGGCCCAGCCCAGCTGCGCCGCGACCACGTCGATGCTGACGTTCTCGTCGTGCTCACCGACCTCGGCCTTGGTTGCGGGGGTGAAGATCGGTTCGGGCAGCCGTGAGCCGTCGACCAGGCCGGCCGGCAGCGGGATGCCCGTGACCTCGCCCGTCGCGCGGTACTCGACGAGCCCCGATCCGGTGAGGTAGCCACGGGCCACGCACTCGACCGGGAACATCGTGAGCCGGCGGCAGACCATGGCGCGGCCCGCGACCTCGGCCGGCACGCCGTCGGGGGCGACCTCGGCCGTCACCACGTGGTTGGGGACCAGGTCCGCGAGCTGGCCGAACCACCACAGGCTCAGCTGGGTGAGCACCACGCCCTTGCCGGGCACGGGGGTCGTGAGCACGTGGTCGTAGGCGCTGATCCGGTCGCTCGCGACCACCAGGACGACGTCCCCGTGGGCCAGGGCCGCGGGGCCGCCGGGCTCGGGGACGTACAGGTCGCGGACCTTGCCCGAGTAGGTGTGCAGCCAACCAGCCAGCTCAGGTGCCGTCGTCATGCGCGCCAGTCTCCCACCGCCGCCAGCCTCCCCCGCCACCGTGTCACCCCCTGAAGCGCCACCCTCGTGTCAGAACGTGGGATACCCCGAGGTATCCCCGCTTCTGACACGAGATGGGTGGGGGCTCGTGTCAGAGCGTGGGGATGCCCTGGGTATCCCAGCTTCTGACACGAGATGGGGGGTTACGGCGTGGGCATGTGGGTGGCGATGTCGGTGCGGTGGTGCGAGCCGCGCAGGGAGATCTGCTCGATCCCCGTGTAGGCGGACTCGCGGGCGGCGGCGAGGTCGGGGCCGGTGCCGACCACGGAGAGCACACGGCCCCCGGCCGAGACGAGTGGCCCGTCCTCGGCCTGGGCGGTCCCGGCGTGCAGCACGTGCACGCCCGGCAGGGCCTC
>NZ_JALPKN010000261.1 GCF_023630195.1 Actinotalea sp. C106
GCCCGCTCGGCGGCGTCCTCGGCGCGGGTGGCGAGGGTCTGGGAGACGAGGTCGGCGGCCTGGAACTGCTGGACGGCGCGCTCGGCGCGGTCGCCCAGGCGGTCGAGGGCCGAGGTCCGTGCGAGGAGGTCCTCGATGCCGTCCGAGGAGAGCATCGCGCCGAGGGTGTCCATCGACCCGCCCGACCGGTAGGCCTGCATCGCGATGGTGCCGAGGTGGGCGCGGGCGGCCTCGACCTCCTCCTGCGCGGCGGCGTGGCGTTCGGCGGCGTCGACGGCCTCCTGGGCCGCCGCGTCCCGCTCGACGGTGGCCTCGGTGTAGTTCTCCGCCGCGTCGGAGACCGCGGCCCAGGCGGAGTCGAGGTCGGCGGACCGCGTGGCGAGCTCGGTCTCGATCTGCGCGACCACGGAGGCGGTGGAGGCGACGGCGCTGCGCGCGTCGCGGACGTCCTCCTCGGAGGGGGCGCCAGGGTCGGCCGCAGCCGGCGTGACGGCCAGCCCGCCGGCCAGGACGACTGCGGCGACGAGCGCGACGCGCCGTCCCGTGGACCGGGCCCTGATCACCTGTGTCGTGTCCTCTCGACCTGCGCTGCGCCTGCGGCCCAGCGTGCTCCTGCCCCCGCGTGCTCCGCCGGACGGCACGGGCGACGCTACTCACCCCTGTCCCACAAGGGAACAGCAGTCACATGATTCACAGCGACCCCACCCGTCACATCAGGACATTTCACCTCGACGTGACCCGTTCGGCCCAACGCTCCCTGGTCGGCCGCAGCCGCTGTCCCAGATCCCGAGATGGCCGTATCACCGGAGCGTTCCGGGGACGTACTGTCCTGGCCATGACCTGCCGAATGTGCCGCTGACCCTGCGCACGTTCGGTGGTGTGCCCGCACCCGGGCCCCGCTCCTCCCGCATCGCTGCGGACGAGGTCGCGGACCAGGGCTGACGGTCGCCGAACCCCACGTGCACACCTGTCCCCGACCCCTCGCGGTCCGGCCAGGGTCAGCACGCTGGCTCTGGTACCCCGCGGTCACCCCAGGAGCCCCGCATGAGCACCGCACCCCAGTGGTCCTTCGAGACCCGCCAGATCCACGCCGGCCAGACCCCCGACGAGACGACGGGCGCCCGCGCCCTGCCGATCTACCAGACCACCTCGTTCGTCTTCCCCGACGCCTCGGCCGCAGCCGACCGTTTCGCCCTCAAGGACCTCGGGCCGATCTACACCCGCATCGGCAACCCCACCCAGCAGGCCGTCGAGGATCGTCTGGCCTCCCTCGAGGGCGGGGTCGGCGCCCTGCTGCTGGCCTCGGGCCAGGCCGCCGAGACCTTCGCGATCCTCAACGTCGCCCAGGCCGGGGACCACGTCGTCGCGAGCCCGAGCCTGTACGGCGGCACCTACAACCTGCTGCACTACACGCTGCCCCGCCTGGGCATCACGACCACCTTCGTGACCGACCCCCACGACCCCCAGGCCTGGCGGGACGCGGTGCAGCCCAACACCAAGCTCTTCTTCGGCGAGACGATCCCCAACCCGCAGTCCGACGTGCTGGACATCGAGACGGTCGCGGGCATCGCCCACGAGGTCGGCGTCCCGCTCGTGGTCGACAACACGGTCGCCACGCCCTTCCTCATCCGCCCGATCGAGCACGGGGCCGACGTCGTCGTGCACTCGGCGACCAAGTACCTGGGAGGGCACGGCACGGCGATCGGCGGGGTGATCGTCGACGCGGGCACCTTCGACTTCACGCGCGACCCCGAGCGCTTCCCCGGGTTCAACACCCCCGACCCGAGCTACCACGGCCTGGTCTACGGACGGGACCTGGGGGCCGACGGGATCTTCGGCGTCAACCTCTCCTACGTGCTCAAGGCGCGGGTGCAGCTGCTGCGTGACCTGGGATCGGCGATCTCCCCGTTCAACGCCTTCCTCATCGCCCAGGGGATCGAGACCCTGTCCCTGCGCATGGAGCGGCACGTCGCCAACGCCCAGTCCGTGGCCGAGTGGCTCGAGGCCCGGGACGACGTCGAGCGGGTGCACTACGCCGGGCTGCCCTCGAGCCCGTGGCACGCCAACGCGCTCAAGTACGCCCCGCGCGGGGCCGGGGCCGTCGTGGCCTTCGAGCTCGCGGGCGGGGCCGAGGCGGGCCAGGCCTTCGTGGACGCCCTGGAGCTGCACTCCAACGTCGCCAACATCGGGGACGTGCGCTCGCTGGTGATCCACCCGGCGTCGACCACGCACAGCCAGCTCACCCCCGAGGAGCAGGCGGCCTCGGGGATCACCCCCGGGCTGGTGCGGCTCGCGGTGGGCATCGAGCACCTCGACGACATCCTGGCCGACCTCGACGCCGGGTTCCGAGCGGCCAAGGAGGCCTGATGACCGCGCCCTCGCGCCTCCTCATGGACACGCCGCGCCCCGGGCGGGACGGGGACGTAGGTTGGCACACCGTGCACACCGACTCCACGAGCCTGTCCCGGCCCGCCGCGGCGTGGTCGACCGGCGCCCCGGTGCCGGCCAGCGGGGCATGGCGCGAGGGCGACCCGGTCGGGGACCGGCACTTCGCCGACCTGGGGGCGTTCGACCTCGAGGCCGGCGGGCACCTCCCCGCGGTCCGGATGGCCTACGAGACCTGGGGCACCCTGTCCCCCACCGGCGACAACGCCGTGCTGGTGCTGCACGCGCTGACCGGCGACTCCCACCTGGCCGGACCTGCCGGACCGGGGCACGCCACCGCAGGCTGGTGGGACACCCTCGTGGGCCCCGGGCGTCCGATCGACACCGACCGGTGGTTCGTCGTCGCCCCCAACGTGCTGGGCGGCTGCCAGGGCACCACGGGCCCCGCGAGCACCGCACCCGACGGTCGCCCCTGGGGCGGCCGGTTCCCCTACGTGAGCGTCAGGGACCAGGTGCGCGCCGAGCTCGCCCTGACCGACGCCCTCGGCATCCCGTCCTGGGCGCTCGTGATCGGCGCGTCGATGGGCGGCATGCGGGTGCTCGAGTGGGGGGTGATGGCCCCCGAGCGGGTGCGCCGCATCGCGCCCATCGCGACCACCGCCCAGTCCACCGGGGACCAGATCGCGTGGGCCCACGCCCAGCTCGAGGCCATCCGCGGGGACGCCGCGTGGCGCGGGGGCGACTACTACGACGTCGGCGACGGCCAGGGGCCGCACGTCGGCCTGGGCATCGCGCGGCAGATCGCGCACACCACGTACCGCAGCGCCATCGAGCTCGACGAGCGCTTCGGCCAGCTGGCCCAGGGCGGCGAGGAACCGCTCGGGGGCGGCGGCCGGTACGCGGTGCAGTCCTACCTCGACCACCACGCGGGGAAGCTCGCCCGGCGCTTCGACGCCAACTCCTACCTGGCCCTCACCGAGGCGATCTGCTCGCACGACGTCGGCCGGGGCCGCGGCGGGGTCGAGGCCGCGCTGTCCCGCGTGACGGCCGAGGCCCTCGTGGTCGCGGTCGACACCGACCGCCTCTACCTGCCCTCGCAGTCCGAGCGCATGACAGCAGCCCTCCCCACGGCCTCGGCGCACCACGTGATCCGGTCGGACTTCGGCCACGACGGGTTCCTCATCGAGCACGACCAGGTCGGCTCCCTGGTGAGCGGGTTCCTGAGCTGAGGGGCGCGTGCCGTCCGGCCCGGACGTCGGACCGACTGCCGGACCTCGGTCGGGTGCTCCCGCTGCCGTGAGCGCCTACGGTGGCCCCATGGCCGCCGAGCACGAGGACACCGACCGACGTCGAGCACCGGAGGACACCGGTTCCGATGGCAGCGCCACGATGACCGCCGTCGTGGCCGCGCGCACCGACCCCGCGCACCCGCTCGAGGGCCTCGAGGTGCGCCAGGTGCCCCGACCCGAGCCGCGCGAGCACTGGACCACGGTCGACGTGCGGGCCGCGAGCCTCAACCACCACGACCTGTGGTCCCTGCGCGGGGTGGGGCTGCCACAGGACCGGCTGCCGATGGTGCTGGGCTGCGACGCCGCGGGCGTGACGCCCGACGGGCAGGAGGTCGTGGTGCACGGCGTGGTCGGGGGGACCGGGCACGGCGTCGGGCCGCAGGAGCGCCCGTCGATCCTCTCCGAGACCTACCCCGGCACGCTGGCCGAGCAGGTCGCCGTGCCGACCTGGAACCTGGTGCCCAAGCCCGCTGAGCTGAGCTTCGCCGAGGCCGCGTGCCTGCCCACCGCCTGGTTGACCGCCTACCGGATGCTCTTCACCAGCGCAGGCCTCGGCCCGGGGGACCGCGTGCTCGTCCAAGGCGCTGGCGGCGGTGTCGCGAGCGCGGCCACCGCCCTCGCGGCCGCGGCCGGGCTCGAGGTGGTCGTCACCAGCCGTGACCCCGCCAAGCGTGCCCGTGCCCTCGAGCTCGGC
>NZ_JALPKN010000262.1 GCF_023630195.1 Actinotalea sp. C106
CGCCCCGCGCGACGCCAACCGCGTCGCCAACCGCGTCGCACAGCACGCCCGACCCCCCGCACCCGATGCAGTAGGTTCCTCCCTCGTGCGCCGCCTCACCCCTGTCCTCGCCGTCCTCACGCTCGCTGCCGGGCTTGCCGCCTGCAGCCCGTCTGCCCCCGAGGAGGACGGCGGCCCGGCACCGTCCGACACGGCGCCCTCCCCCGAGGCCGAAGGCACCCTGGGTCGGGACGCCACGGAGGTCGAGCCGACGTGGAGCCTGGACCTCAACGTCATCGGCCAGCCGTCGGTGACCGGCGGCGTGGCCGTGGTGCTGACCCGCGCCCGGGACCGTGAGGTCGACATGGTGGGTGTGGACGTCGCGACCGGGGAGCAGCTGTGGTCCCACCCGTGGAGCCCGGGGTCGGTTCCTGCGGGCTTCCCGTTCACCCCGGCGACCTCCGAGGACTCCACCGGCACCCCCGTGGCCCTGGCCACCGTCCCCACGCAGGACCCGTCCGCCGAGACCACCAGCGATCTGCCCCGCCCGATCGTCGCCCTCGACGCCCGCACCGGTGAGGAGCTGCACCGCGCCGACGCGACCCTGACGTCGACCCCGGTGGGCGCCTGCGACGACGGCACCGACCTGTGCTTCACGCCCAGCGGCGCCCCCTCCCTGCGGGTCGACCTGACCGACGGCTCCGCCCGCACCGAGGAGGACGGCACCCCGCCCGACGCCCGCTCGGTGGGCAGCAGAGGGCTCTTCGCGACCAACGACCGCCCCGGCGAGCAGCTCGGTGTCCAGCGCGACGGCGCCGTGCAGTGGCAGCGGCCCATCGCGGAGATCTTCGGCGACGACCTCACCACCAACCTCGGGTGGTCCTTCACCCACGTCGAGGACGCCGGGGTGTACGTGGGTTACCTGCTGACGGTGTCCCCCGAGCAGCAGGCGAAGATCGACGCCGGGGAGCCCTTCTCCAACCCGAGCTACCGCCTGGCGGGCTTCAGGGAGGACGACGGCGAGCCGCTGTGGACCGCCGCGCGCGCCCTGCACGACTGCCTGCCGGTCGAGGCCGGGGACGCGCCCCTCATGGTGCGCTGCGTGCTGAGCGAGAACGCCATGTACGGACCCGAGAGCGAGGAGGGCGCCGACGCGACCGCCAGGATCGAGGGCTTCGACCCCGCCACCGGGGAGACCGCCTGGAGCGTCGAGGCCAGCCCCGAGCAGGTCGCGAACATCGTCCGCCAGAACCCCGGCCCCGCCTCGGACGGCACCACCCTGCGGATCGACAGCACCGACGGGCCTGTCCTCGTCGACATCGCGACCGGCACCACCGAGCCCACCGCCGACGACGACGTCTTCGCCTGCCAGTCCGAGCCCGTCACCCTCGAGTACGCCGTGCCGTGGGTCTACCAGGACCGGTCGGTCACCGACCGGCGGGGCGGCAGCCTGCTGAGCCCCTGCGGCCCCGACGGCGCCCCCGCCCCGGCATGGACCGTGGCCGCCCTCCAGGACACGGGAGACGCCCACGACGGCACCCACGTGATCGCCGTCGACGGCGCCCTGCAGGGCTTCACCCTCGAGGACTGACCCGGGGTCGATCGCCTTCCGTGGACCAGATCTCGCCAAGCCGCTTGCGTGCCTGTGGTTCGTCCATCCCGACGAGCTCGTCCTTCGGGATGCCGGCGTCCAGCAGGTGCTGGGCGAGCCACACGGGTAAGGCAGGCGACTCCTCGACCGGTCGGCTCCGTTCCGGGAGGACGTGGTCTCGGGCGCAGGCCCCGAACTCGCCTTCGGTCACCTCGAGCTGATCCCGCAGGATGTGCGACCACATGGAGCGCCCGTACGTGGTGCGGTCCACCGGGTGGGAGACCCGGGTGAGGAGGACGCGCCCGTCGTCGAGTCGCAGCTCGTACATGACGTGATCCTGACCGGAGCGCCCTCGCGCGCTAGTTCGGACCTGCCAACCTTCGACCTCGCAGAAGGCCTGGTGACTTCCCCTGTCGCCGGGTGGGTGCTGGGTCAACGGGCCTTGCCTTCGAGCCAATCCCGCAGCTGGTGGTCGTCGGACAGACGGATGAGGTTGACCAGCCCCCAGTTGCCCTGGTGGTTCGGCGCGAGGTAGAGGTCGACCTCCCAGTCGTCGGCGTAGTCACGCAGGACGACGACCATCTCGTCGAGCGTCGCATCCAGCGTGGTGGCCTCAGCCGCGACCGGAACACCGGGGATCACGACCGCGAACGAGCCGTCCTCCTGCGCGACCACACCGGCTCGTGAAGGGACCGTCGCAGCCAGGAACTGGCGCAACTTCTCTCCTGACACGACCGCAAAGACCTCATCGCCCCGGGCCACCGTCACCATGCGCCCGGAGCCGGCGACGTCGAGGATCGGCTTGAGGTGGTCCCGCGCGTCACGGAACCCGGCATACGCAGTGCTCGACATGGCGTGAGCGTACGCCGCGTACATCGCGTACGCACCGTACGCGCGACCTTAGACCGACCTTGTTGTTGCCTCGATGCATGTTGTTGACCGCACCGCACAACATCGCCCTCCAGGGCAATAACCACGGGAGACCGTGGCCTCCTCACCGACCGCCCCGAGAAGCCGCCCCTCTCAGTCCCCGAGCCCCAACGTCTCCGTGATCCCCCGCCGGGCCCCGCGCACCTCGTTGTTGTTCGCGCCGCGCATGCGGGAGTTCGAGACGCCCTTGAGGGACTTGATGCGGTCGTCGCGGACCTTCATGTCGTGCATCTTGGCGCGGGTCTCGGACTCGTGCCGGTGGCGCTTGTCCGAGTTGCGGTAGCGCAGGTACATGAGGCCGTAGAAGACGGGCCCGGCCAGCAGGAGCAGCAGGCCGAAGTTCGACCCGTCGCCACCGCCGTTGCCGGTGCCGATCGTGAACGAGATCCCCGTGGCCGCGTCGGCCAGCACGCTCAGATCCATGATCACCCTCCCAGCAGCACGACGACGATGCCGGCGATGGTGCCGACCACCTGGACCACGGCCGAGACACCCAGCAGCTTGGCCTGGTTGATGGGCACGCTGCCCATCGTCTCGCCGGTGCGGGCGTTGACCGCCACGTAGTGCAGGAACGTCCTGCCGTTGGACTTGGTCTGGTGGTAGCTGTACAGCCACACCGGCAGGTACGCCGACACCCACCGCTGACCGTTCACACGCACCTGCTCGTCGTCCCACCGCACCCCGCGGTCGTAGAACTGCAGGGTCTCGTTGGCCTTGTGACGGGCGATGTCCCCCGCCTGGGTGTGGGCGATCGGCGTCAGCTGGTCGATGTTGCTGTCCCGCCGCTCCGAGTGGAACCCCGCGAGGTAGTTCGAGTCGTACCGGACGGAGTTCTCGACGTCGAACGGCATGATCGAGTTGATGATGTTGTTCGAGTTCGCCGCCGTCTGGTCCAGCCGCTCGCTCGAGGACTCGACGGTCAGGTCATCGACGTGCAGGTCGAAGTCCCGCACCACCTGGTAGACGTCGGCGTCGTACACCCGACGGTGGTTGTCCCCCTGCTTGACCGTGTACGAGCGGGTCTGGTGCTCGCCCTGCCCGGTGAGGGTCACGTGCGCGTTGACGTCGACCACCATGTACGGCAGGTACACGCCCATGACGTTCTCGGGGTTGAACTCGGCCGTGAACCGTGGGTGGGCGAAGAACTTCCGCTTCGTGACGAACTCGCGGATCTTCGCGACCGCAGCGTCCTTGGGGAGCTTGAACGGCAGCACGACGTCGGGCACCGCGCCGTTGGGGACCTGCTGGTTCATCGACAGCTTGTTGCGGCACCAGTGGCAGCGCGCCTGCGTGCCATGGGCCGTGTCGATGACGACCTCAGCCCCGCAGGCCGTGCACTTGAAGGTCAGGACCTCATCGGTCGAGGGCACGATGTCCACCGACCCCGAGCCCATCACCACCCCGGACAGCTGCCCGATGTCACCGTCGAGGCCGAGGTTCGCCAACCCCACCTCACCCTGCCACTCGTACCGGCAGAAGTGGCAGCGCAGCTGACCCGTCGCCACGTTGAGGGAGATCTCCGTCGCGCCGCAGCGCAGGCACTTGACCAGCCCGTCCTTGGAGTCGCCGTCGGTGTGGACGACCCGTGGGCCGGGCGGCTCGGGCTGGAGGGGGCTGGGCTGGAGGGGGCTGGGCTGGAGGGGGTTGGGCTGGAGGGGGCTGGGCTGCTCCGGGGGCGTCGAGCCCTCCGGGTTGGGGTGGCTCACGGTCGCCCCTACAGGCCCAGGACCTTGGCCTTGGCCGCCTCGAAGTCGGCCTCGGTGATCAGCCCCTGGTCGAGCATCGCCTTGAACTGCGCGAGCTTGGCGACCGGGTCCTCCGCAGCCGGGGTGGGCGCGGCGGCCGCGGCCGGGGCGGCGGGCTCC
>NZ_JALPKN010000263.1 GCF_023630195.1 Actinotalea sp. C106
CCGCCCGACCGAACCGCGCCTGCGCCTGCGCCTGCGGGCGGGGGCCCGTGCCGAACCCGAGGAAGAGGTGCTTTCCCACCGCCTGGGCGGCCACCGCAGGCAGCCCGTCGAGCAGCGCGGCACCCGCCGCGAACCGCCCCTGGGGCGAGCTCACGGCCACCCGGTGACCGACGACGTCGGCCGCGAGCTGGAGCGCGATGCGGTGGACGGTATGACCCTCAGGCACCCCGGGAGGCTACCCCGCCGGAGCGCTGGCTCACCGGGAAGCGCAGCGTGAACGGGTCGAGGGTGCCGGGCAGGGGCTCGAGTCGCTCGGCCTGGTCGAGGTCGAGCTCGGTCGCCTCGAGGAGCATGGCCAGGATCGAGCTCGAGACGTGCAGCACGAGATTGCGCCCGGGGCAGACCGCCGGGCCGTCGCTGAAAGGGATGAGCGGCCAGTCGGCGGCCCGCGTGGGGTCGAGCCACACCTCGGGGTCGAAGGCGTGCGCGTACTCCAGGTGCTCGTCGTCGCGGTGGAACAGCGGCGCGTAGGTCAGGATCGAGGTGCGCTCGGGCATCGGGCCGCCCTCCCAGAGGGTGCGCGTGATGGACTCACGCAGCACCGCGGGGGTGGTGGGCCACAGGCGCAGGGACTCGAGCATCGTCGCGCGCAGGAAGGGCAGGTCCTGCGGCCGGTCTAGGTCGCGCCCGGCGATCTCGGCCCGGGCCCGGGCGAGCTGCTCGGGGTGGGTGTGCAGGAGGGCGAGGGCGCGGAAGCTGGCCCACGCGGCGGCGTCGAAGGCGAAGAGCCACTGGGGCACCTGCTGGACCGGGTCGGTGCGCTCGGTCCACGGGGCGGCCGCCATCGACCCCGCGAGGCCCCCCGGGTCGGCCCGGCGCACGTGGCTCTCGATCCGGTTCAGGAACCTCTCCCGCAGTCGGCGTCGCCGCGGGTGCAGGAAGGCCCAGTTGGCCGTCGCCCGGAGGGTTCGCAGCTCGTCGCTCAGGGCACGGTCCGCGAGCGCGCCCTCACCCAGCACGACCCGGCGGACCATGCGGTCCCACATCGCCGAGTACGGGGCCCAGGTCAGGGCGCCGTCCCGCCGGACCTGGCCGAGCAAGGAGTCGACCTCGGCGCGGACACCGCCGACCATGCCGTCGGCGCCGCGGTGCACCGGGCTCGGGGTGTCCAGGACCGACTCGTTGAAGCGTCGGCGGTCCTCCCGGTCCGACCCCTGGGAGACGAGCACGCCGTGCGGCTGGAAGTGCCCGAGAGCCGCCCTCTTCTCGCGGGTCGCGGGGGTGAAGGGCTCGGGGGTCTCGGCCAGGACGCGACGGACGTCCCGGTGGTCGAGGAGCACCACCATGCGGCGACCCGGGATCCGCAGGCGCAGCGGACCAGACCCGTACGTGCGGCGCAGCCGCTGGAGGAGCTGGACCGAGCGCCGATCCGCATCGGCCCGCTCCAGGAGACCGACGACGGACGGCCGCCGGATGATGACCCCACGCGCGATGGTGGGGAGCAGGACCGAACCGACCACCCGCAGCGTGTCCGCCACCCCGGCGCGGGGAAGGGTACGGGGCGAGGGGGTCGAGGTCATGGCGCTCCCGGGTCGAGGGGCGCACCGCAGGGGCACGGCGCCTTCCCCACCCTGCGCCACATCGGAGACCCCCGCATCTGCTCGGTTGCCGCGAGCGCTCAAGTCCGGGCCAGGGGAGCCGATGTCAAGGTGCACCATCGCGACCGCCCCGGGAGGGCCCACGTGTCCAGCACGCTCCGTACGCCCGCCCCGGACCGGGGGAACAGCCGCTCCGGCCGCGCCCTGACGGCCTCGCTCGCCGGCATCCTGACGGCCGTCCTCGCGTTCACCGTGGCCCCACCGGCCCTCGCGACAGACACCGGCTCCGCGCCGGAGGCGACCGAGACCGTGGTCCCGGACCCGGCAGGTCCAGCGCCCGCCCCGGAGCCGAGCACCCCAGCGGCGAGCCCGGCCCCCGCCCCGACGCCCACACCGACCCCGACCCCGACCGAGGTGGTCGGGCACGCCGCGACACCGACACCCACACCGACCCCGACCACCACGCCCGCGAAGACGACGGTCAAGGGCTGGAGCGGTTCGCGGACCGTCCCGCTCGACTTCGCGGCGGGGCGTCGGTTCACCGTGACGCCAGCCCAGGGCCGCACCATCAACGTCCAGCGGTTCGACGGCAAGGCCTGGAAGACGATCCAGACCCTCAGAGCCGGGACGGGCGCGAGCTCGGAGCTCGTCGCGCGGACCCCCGCGTCGAAGATCGGCGCGACGACTCGGTACCGGCTGAGCCTCCCCGCGACCCCGACCGCAGGAGCCCTGACCAGTGGTGAATGGGTCGTGACCTACCGCAAGTACGTCACGACGTTGTCCGGCTGGCCCGGAACCAGCACCACCGTGCCCTATGGCCGGACCTCGAGTCGCACAGTGACGACTCATCCTGGCCGTACGGTCCACGTGCAGCGCCTGAACGGGAGCACGTGGAACACGCAACGCACCATGACCGTCCCGTCGGACGGAAAGCTCGTCGTCACGAGTCCTATGGTCGTCAACAGCAAGGTCCACAGGTACCGCCTTCGGATCACTGCGACCCGCGCGTACTCGGAGAAGATCTCGGCGGCGTGGACGATCGTCCCGACCGGCCCCGTGATGCCCCCGCAGCGGTACAACGGCGAGGTCCGCGACGTCGTCGGCGCGTGGGGCGGCCTCTCGAACGGCCGCATCCCGACGTCGACCCTGTGCACCCCGACCTGGACCCCCTCGCACCACAAGATGCGGTGCGACGCGAACACCGCCCTCGCCCAGCTCAACGCGGCCTACCGCAAGCGCTTCGGCACCAACCTCGCGGTCACCTCGACGTACCGGACCTACGACCAGCAGGTCGCCCTCAAGAAGCAGAAGCCCACCCTCGCGGCCAAGCCGGGCACCTCGAACCACGGCTGGGGCCTCGCGGTGGACCTGGGCGGCGGGGTGCAGGTGTGGGGCAGCGCGCAGCACAACTGGATGCGTGCCAACGCCAACAACTACGGCTTCTTCCACCCGGCCTGGGCGCAGTACGACGGCTCCCTGCCTGAGCCCTGGCACTGGGAGTACGCCGGGGCCGTCGCCTCGGGCCGCGCCGACCAGTCCAAGGCCCTGGCCATGCAGCTGGTGCGGACCCAGCCGTGGAACAGCGCGAACCAGCGCGGCTGCCTGTCGACCCTGTGGCAGGCGACGAGCGGGTGGAGCTACACCAAGGCCTCGGGCCAGCGCCGCGGCATCCCGCAGGCGGACATGGTGCGCGCCTTCGGTTCCTCGTGGACGCGCTCGACGACGGCCACGACCTTCCAGCAGAACCCGAAGGCCCAGATCGAGTGGGGTCTGCGGGACATCACCCAGCGCCGCGGGAACGCCTGCGCCGCCCTCAGCACCTACCGGGCCAAGGGCACGTACTAGCAGGGCTCACGCCCGACGGCGCCTCGCTCCGGGGATCGTGGCCTGCGTGGGGATCTCGGCCCGGCCCGTGACCCAGCGGGTCAGCTCCTCGGCCGGGACGGGGCGGCGGTACAGGTAGCCCTGGGCCTGGTCGCAGCCCAGGGCGACCAGGGCCGCGTGGTGCTCCTCGGTCTCGACCCCCTCCGCCACGGCACGGAGCCCGACGCCGTGGGCCAGGTGGATGCAGCCTGCGACGATCGCCCGGTCGTGCGGGTTGTGCGCCACGCCGTCGACGAAGGTCCGGTCGATCTTGAGCTCGTCCAGGGGCAGGGTGCGCAGGTAGGTCAGCGAGGCGTACCCGGTCCCGAAGTCGTCGACCGCGAGCCCGACGCCGATCTCCTTGAGCTGGCGCAGGGTCGCGACCGCAGCCTCCGGGTCCTCCATGAGGGCGGTCTCGGTGATCTCCAGGATCAGCAGCGCCGGGTCCAGACCGTGCTGGTCCAGGGCGTCACGGACCGTGGGGATGAGGTGCGGGTCGCTGAGCTGGCGGGCCGAGAGGTTCACCGACAGCTCGAGCGGGCTGGGCAGGGTCCTGGCCCACAGCGCGGCCTGCTCGACCGCCGTGCGCAGCACCCACACCCCGAGGGGCCTGATCAGCCCGGACTGCTCGGCCAGCCCGATGAAGTCGTTCGGCGGGACCATCCCGCGGGTCGGGTGCTCCCAGCGCACCAGCGCCTCGACACCCACGGCCCGTCGGGAGCGCACGTCCAGGCGCGGCTGGTAGTGCAGCACGAGCCCGCCCTGGTCGATGCTGCGACGCAGCTGGCCCAGCAGGTGCAGCCGACTGACGGCGCCGTCCCCCTCGGTCGGGTCGTGCAGCTCCCAGCGGTGCCGGCCGCGGGCCTTGGCCCGGTGCACGGCGGCC
>NZ_JALPKN010000264.1 GCF_023630195.1 Actinotalea sp. C106
GCCCAGGCTGCGGGGGGCGCGTCGTCGGGCGGGACGGTCGCCACCGTGACCAAGGGCTCGACCAGCGCGCCTGGCAGCGACCCCACCCCGAGCCGGCGCCGCCGACGGGGCAAGACCTCCAAGGCCTACGTGGGCCCGGTCTTCACCTCGGACGCGTTCTACGCCGACCGTCCCCAGACGATGGAGGCCCTGGTCGCCCACGGCACCCTCGCGGTCGAGATGGAGGCTGCAGGCTTGTATGCCACGGCCGATGCCGAGGGTGGTCAGGCGCTGGCGATCTGCACGATCTCGGACCTGCTCTTCTCCGACGCCTCCTTGACGGCGGCCGAGCGTGAGCTGCTCTTCGACCGCTCGGTCGCCTACGGCCTGGCGGCCTTCGCGGCCAACTGAGGATCGCCCGCTCGACGAGCCCTCAGCGGGTGGGCTCGGAGCGCGGGTCGCGGACGGTCCCGAGGTAGTTCGCGTCCTTGTCGGCCGAGTCGATGGCCTCGGTGGAGCTGGTGCCGAAGCGGGCCCACACGTTCTTGGTGTCCTCGGTCTGGTACCAGCCGACGTCCAGGGACAGCTGGTGGGCGAGGAAGAGGCCGAAGCCGCCCTGGCCCGGGGGCCGCTCCCCGGCGATGTAGGGGCGTCCGTCGACGTCGTGGTCGGCGACGTCGAGCAACCAGTCCGTGCCGTTGGACAGGAGCCGCACGAAGGTCGGCGGGATGCCGTGCTTGAGGGCGTTGGTCGCGAGCTCGCTCGCCACGAGCACGAGCTTCTCGGGGATCCGTCCCAGGCCGGTGCCCTGCTCGAGGGTCTTGCCGGTGAGGGCCTGGTGCAGCGAGGCCCGTAGGGTGGTCAGCTCCCCGGCCTTGTCCAGGACCCACTCGTCGACCTGGTGGAAGTCCTCAGGCGGGCGGGAGGACTTGATCTCATCCATGCTCAGCGGCTCCAGGTCCGACGTCGGGGTGGGCGGTCCGGGTGTGGGCCCGGCACGTGCTCCGGACGGGGACGGCGTCCAGCCCGTGCAGTTCTAGCAGGGATCGGCCCGCTTCGCAGGACACCATCCGGCGGGTCACTCGTCGTCCTTGGGCCGGGCCTCGTGGTGGGCGCGGCCGTGGGTGCGGTTGCGCTCCTTGAGCTGGGCCTCGTAGACGTGGCGCCGGCCGGCCATGAGCTCCTCGCGCACGGTCCGCTCCCAGGTGCGGAAGGGCTCCCAGTAGTGGTCGTCGTAGTCCTCGACCACCTGGAAGGTCCAGCGCTTGGCCAGGACGTTGCGGCCCATGAGGTCCGCGCGCATCCGGTCGGCGAGATCCCCGTGACCGGCCTCGGCGAGGGCGTCGAGGGCGGCGGCGAGGTCGTTGTCCCCCCGGCCGGTCATGCGGTGGAACCCGTAGAGCATGCCGCGTGCCTGCTCGACGACCTCGAGGGCCGCGGTCAGCTGGCCGACGGCCTCGACGGTCGCGTCGTCGACCCCGTCGGGGACCTGGTGCGCGGCGTCGGGCCCGTCCGGGGCCGGCTCAGGTGGGGGGACCTGCGGCTCACGGCTCATGAACAGATCCAACGTCGATCTGGTGGGTGCAGCAACCGGAACGGCGGGTGATCTGCCTAGGGGCGCGGGGCGGCGCGCAACCGCCAAGGCTCGAGGTCCGTGCGGTCGGGCTGGTCCAGGGCGAGGAAGGCCCCCAGCTCCTCGAGCAGGTCGGGGCGCCCGGGCAGGTGGTCGGTCAGGGCGGGGGAGCGCACGAGGACGGCGCACCACTGGCCGCGGGAGATCGCCACGTTGATGCGGTTCCGGTCGAGCAGGAACTCCATGCCGCGCGGGACGTCGTCCGCCGACGAGGCCGCTGTCGTCAGCAGGACCACGGGTGCCTGCTGGCCCTGGAACCGGTCGACCGTGCCGACCCGCACCTCGCCCAGCCCCGCGGCGTCGAGGGCCTGGCGCACGGTCCACACCTGGGCGTTGTACGCGGCGACGACGATGACGTCGGAGGGCTCGAGGGGGCGGTCGACGTCGGCGGCCGGGTCCTGCCAGCGCCGGCCGACCAGGTCGCGGGTCAGCCGCACCACGGCCTGGGCCTCCTCGGGGGAGGCGATGGCGTTGCCCTGGTGCGGGACCAGCTCGGTGCGGACGCCGGGCTCGACGCCCTCGAGGGACCGCTGCGCCGTCCGGGGCTCGCTGCCGAGGCGGCCCTCGTAGGCCAGGCGTGAGACCGCGGCGCACAGCGCAGGGTGCATGCGCCAGGTGCGGTCCAGGAAGTAGCCGAGCTCGGGGGGCAGGGTGTCGTGCCCCTCGGTGAGCCAGCCCAGGGCCGAGCGGTCCACCGGTTCGGGGTGGCGGCCCTGGCTGACCTGGGGGAGCTGCTGGGGGTCACCGAGCAGCAGCAGGCTGCGGGCGCTCTCGGCCACGGCGAGGGTCCCGGCGAGGGAGAACTGCCCGGCCTCGTCGACCACGAGCAGGTCGAGGGGGGTGGCGGGCAGGCGTCCGGGGTTGGTCAGGTCCCAGGCGGTGCCGCCCAGCACCGAGCCGCCCTCCTGGTCGTGGAAGGCGGTGAACCGCCCGGGCGTGGTGAGCCAGGTCCACGGCGCTGGTGCGGGGTCGGCCCCGGCGGGCCGCTTGCCGATGCGGTGCTCGGGGACCCCTGCCTCCGCGACGCCCCGCAGCAGGTTCTCGACGACGGCGTGGGACTGGGCGACCACGCCGATCCGCCAGCCCTCGGCCACGAGCCGGGCGATGACCCGCGCCCCGGTGTACGTCTTGCCCGTGCCGGGCGGTCCCTGCACGGCCAGGTAGGAGTGGTCGAGGTCCCGCAGGGCAGCGAGGATCGCGTCGACGTACCCGGAGTCCTCCGGCCGGGGCAGCGGGCTCGCGGTACGGGGCGGGACCCGTCGCAGGAGGTCGAGGGCGGGGTGCCCGGGCAGCGGGGGTCCGTCCGCCGCGCTGAGGTGGGCCAGGGTCCGTTCGCCGAGGGTGCGCAGAGCCGCCTCGATCGAGGTGGTCGCCGGGGGCCGGCCCGGGCACAGGGCCATGGGCAGGTGGTCGTGCGGCTCCTCCTCGCGGCGCAGGGCGTCCTCGACGAGCAGCACGTCCCGCGGTCCGTCGGGGCCGGCCTCGGTGCGGACGTCGAGCACGGTGATCCGTTCGGTCCAGCCGCGGGTCCCGGTGCTCGAGGTCTTGGCCCCGGCAGGCAGGGGTGCCTCGTAGAGCGCGAAGGCCGCTGCCCCGGGGCGCAGCTCGCTGCCGGGCTCGAGCCGGCCCACCAGGCGCAGGTGCCGTCGCGGGAGCTGGCGGGGGGTGCGCCGGTGCCAGGCCTCGACCACGCTCGCCTGCTCGACGAGGAGGGTGCCGCGCGGGTCGGTCCACTCCTCCGGCGGGCTCGCCAGCCGGTCGAAGTGTCCCCACCAGAAGGGCTTGCGCTCACGCCAGTGGTAGCCGAGGGCCGCCGCGACCATGGCGACGGCCTTCCGGTCCCGGGGCTCGAGCCCCGCGGCGGCCTCGAGCAGGGCGGGGACGAGCGGGTCCTCCTCGGGGGCCGGGCCGCCGTCGGCCAGCTCCTCGTCCAGGGTGGTGGGCCGGGGCGCCGGGTGGACCCCGTGGCGGGCGGCCTCCTCGAGGAGCCAGTCCCGCAGCAGCAGGGTCGAGACGCAGTCGTCGGTGTTGTAGTCGGCGATCTGCTGCAGCCGCTGCTCCCAGGCAGAGGTGCGGCCCTCGTCGCGCAGGGCGCAGGCCTCGGCGTACTCGACGATCGAGTCCCCCGCGGTGGTCACGGCCCCGGTGCGGGCCGGCATGTAGAGGGGCTCGAGCTTCTTGATCGAGTACGAGCGCTGGCCGGTGCGCAGGCTCGTCCGCACCGTCGCGTAGAGGTCGACCAGCACGCCGTCACGCAGCAGGTCGTCGACCGCCTCCTCGCCCACGCCGTGCCGCCCCGCGAGGCCCAGCAGTGCCGTCTTCTCATACGGGGCGTAGTGGTAGACGTGCATCCCGGGGTGCTGGGCACGACGACGGGCCAGGTACCCGAGCACGTCGAGGAGGGCCTGCCGCTCCTGGGCGCGGTCGTGGGCCCAGAAGGCGCGGAACACCGGGGCGGCGCCGGGCGTGGCCGGGGCCTCGACCAGGCCGATGAGGTACTCCAGGCCCCAGTCCGTGCCGCCGGACTCGGTCCACAACGGGTCGCCCTCGAAGTCCAGGAACACGTCCCCGGGGTCGGGGGCGGGCAGGGCGCCGATCACCTCGGGGGCGAAGAGCTCGTGCACGACGGCGGCCGGGCTCGAGCCCGTCGGTCCCGCGTCCCGCGCCGGGAGGGTGGCGTCCTGCTCGGCCTGGAGCCGGGCCTGGGCGCGCAGGGC
>NZ_JALPKN010000265.1 GCF_023630195.1 Actinotalea sp. C106
GCTACGATCCGACTTCTGCCCCTCACGGCCGACGCGAAGCCGGCCCGGCCCGACCTGCCGGGGGCTGCCAGCGACCACACGCCGACGCCGTCGGGGCAGACGCCGTGATCCGGGTGCTGCTGGCCGACGACCACGCGGCCATCCGGTCAGGGCTGCGGGCGATGCTCAGCCCGCACGCGGACGTCCTCGTGGTGGGCGAGGCGGCCGACGGCGCGGCGGCCGTGGCCAACGCTCGCGCGCTGCAGCCCGACGTCGTCCTCATGGACATCCGCATGCCCGGCACCGACGGGATCGCCGCGACCCGGGCGATCGTCGAGGCCGGGCTGGCCGACGTGCTCGTCCTGACCACCTTCGACGTCGACGAGTACGTCTTCGGGGCGCTGCGCGCGGGTGCGGCCGGTTTTCTGCTCAAGACGGTCGGGGCGGCGGCCCTCGTCGACGCGGTGCGGCGGGTCGCCGCGGGCGAAGGGGTCGTGGCCCCCGAGGTGACCCGGCGGCTGCTCTCCGCCTTCGCCGCCACCCCTGCCCCGCCGTCCGCCCCCGCGTGGTTGGCCGAGCTCACCGAGCGCGAGCGGGAGGTGCTGGGGTGCCTGGGCCGAGGCCTGTCCAACGCCGAGCTGGCCCACGAGCTCTCCGTCTCCGAGGCCACCGCCAAGACCCACGTCTCACGGGTGCTGGCCAAGACCGGCTGCGCCTCCCGCATGCAGGCCGCGATCGCCGCCCGCGACCACGGCCTCGCCTGAGCGGCGGCGCCTCCGCTCCGCCCGGGGCCACCCGCAGGCTCAGGCGATGAGGTCGACGCCGATCGCGGCCAGGACGCCGAAGGCCGTGCCCCACAGGATGATCGACAGGATCTGCCAGCGGATGACGGCGTCCTTGGACGCCCCGAAGGAGACCATCGCCATCGAGGTGATCTGGCTCGGCAGGATCGACTGGCCGAGCAGGCTCACCCCCGCGACCCCGTACTTGTCGAAGGCCGTGCGCAGCTTCTCGCGTCGCGGGGAGCTCTCGCGCTCCCGAGCGACCTTGCCGCGGACCGTGCTGGCCCCGAGCACCAGCGCGACCATGGAGATGATGTTGCCGACGACGGCCGCGACGATCGCGACCACGGGGTTCAACCCGGCGAAGACCCCGATCACCGAACCGAAGTAGGACTCGACGAACGGGATGGCCCCCGCGAGCAGCACCCCGACCCACTGCAGCAGGGTCGGAAGGGACTCGGTGAACTCCTGCAGGCTCTCGATCACGATGACTCCCGGTCCTGGTCCGCTCGGGGACCTCGTCGATGTGCTGGTCGATGTGCTGGTCGACGTGCTGGCCACCGACCCGGCCGCGTGCTGGTCACCCCCGACGAGGCGACGCCTCTCACCGAGGCCCACGAGATCATCGCCCACGTCGTCGAGAACCTCACGCTGCGCCCCTGACCGTAGGGCCGCGGGAGCGCCCCCAGCGGGGAGGCCGTAGCGTCGGAGGCGTGACGAGCATCCTGTGGCTGCGCCGTGATCTGCGACGACGGGACCACCCGGCCCTGGGTGCCGCGGTCGAGGCCGCAGGGGACGGCACCGTCCTGCCGGTGTTCGTCGCGGACCCGACCCTGCTCGCCTCCTCGGGGCCCGCCCGCACCGCCTCCCTGCGCGACGCGCTGACCGAGCTCGACGCCGCCCTCGACGGCGCCCTGGTGATCCGGCACGGCCGCCCCGAGGACGTGATCCCGGCCCTGGCCCGTGAGCTCGGCGCGACGAGCGTGCACATCAGCGCCGAGACCACCCCCTACGGCCGTCGCCGCGACGCCCGGGTCGAGGCAGCCCTGGCCGAGGTGGGCGACGGCGTGCCCCTGGTCACCACCGGCAGCCCGTACGCGGTCACCCCCGGCCGGGTGCTCAACGGCAGCGGCAACCCGTACAAGGTGTTCACCCCCTTCTCCAAGGCGTGGCGCGACCACGGCTGGCGTCGCCCGGCCGAGGAGCCGGCTGAGCTGCGGTGGTGCCGCACCGTGGACTCCGAGCCCCTCCCGGACGCCCCCGACGGCGAGCTGCCCCCCGACCTCCCGGCCGTGGGCGAGCAGGCCGCCCTGGACCGGTGGCACGAGTTCTGCGAGGACCACCTCGCCGAGTACGGCTCGGCCCGCGACCGCCCCGACCTGCGCGCGACCTCCGAGCTCTCGGTGCACCTCAAGTACGGGACGATCCACCCCCGCACCCTGCTCGCCGACGTCGCGAACCACCGGGACGGCCGCACCGACGGCGCGCGCACCTTCGTCACCGAGCTGGCGTGGCGCGAGTTCTACGCCGACGTCCTGTGGCACGACCCCGCCTCGGCGTGGTCCGACCTGCGCCCCGGCCTCGCGGCGATGGCCTACGACGACGCCGCGGGGCCGGCCGCCGACGCCTTCGCGGCCTGGCAGGCGGGCCGCACGGGCTTCCCGTTCGTCGACGCGGGGATGCGCCAGCTGCTCCAGGAGGGGTGGGTCCACAACCGCGTGCGGATGGTGGTCGCGAGCTTCCTGGTCAAGGACCTGCACGTGTGGTGGCCTCACGGCGCCCGGCACTTCCTGACCCACCTGCGCGACGGGGACATCGCCTCCAACAACCACGGCTGGCAGTGGGTCGCGGGCACGGGGACCGACGCCTCGCCCTACTTCCGCGTGTTCAACCCCGTGACCCAGGGCGAGCGCTTCGACCCCGACGGCGAGTACGTGCGGCGATACGTGCCCGAGCTGCGGCACCTGCGCGGGAAGGCCGCCCACCAGCCGTGGAAGGCCGCCGAGGGGTACGCCCACGGGTACCCCGAGCAGATCGTCGACCACGGCGCCGAACGTACCGAGGCCTTGCGCCGCTACGAAGCCGCCCGAGGCTGAGCGCCGGGCCGAGCCTCGGCCGTCGGACGGTCCGGCGGGCCGGAAAACCGCCCTGATCAGGACTTTCGTCCCGGGATACTCCCGGACTTAGGGCCCACAAAATGGGCTCGCGCGAGCGGCAGAGTACTCACCAGAGGGCGACGGTCGCTCTCGCCGAGGAACCACCGGCGCGATCCCGGCCTCGCATCCTGGGAAGGGTTCACCACCATGAACGCCATCGCTTCGAACGCCAAGCCCGTCAAGATCGTCGGCCTGATCTCGATCGTCGCCGGCGTCGTCCTGATCATCGCCGGCGCGGCCACCGCCCTGGTGGTTCGCGACCAGCTCGTCGCCGAGAACATCACCCTCGGCGAGGACGTCGCGATGTTCGCCGGCAACACCGTCAACGGCCCCATCGACGCCTACCTCCAGGCCGACATCATCAACCAGCACGCCCTGGAGAGCTCGGGCGGCCTGACCTACGCCGAGCTCGACCGCGAGGACCCCGTCCGCGCCAGCGTCATGAACGGCTCGTTCCTGCGGGCCTCGCTGTTCACCTCGGTCATCGCCTTCGGCGTCGCGGCCTTCGCCGCCGGCATGGGCATCATGTTCATCCTCATCGGCTGGGCCCTGCGCAAGCTGGTCGACACCGCCCCCGTCACCACGGCGAACACCCCGGTCGCGAAGACCGGCGCAGCCGCCTGAGAACCTCCCAGGGCTCGACGGCCCCGTCCCCCACCTGGGGGGCGGGGCCGTCGGGCGTCCGGATCCGGTCGGCCTGACCGCGACGTCGGCCCCGGCGCTACCGGGTGCACCTGCCCGCGCCGCTCAGGCCTTGGTCGAGGCCGTGACCGTGAACTTGGGATCGCGGCTGAGCTGACGGGTCTTGCCCACGGCCCGCTCGAGCACCGGCCGGTACATGAGGTGGGAGTTCCACACGGCCCACAGCTCCCCGCCGGGGCGCAGCACCCGCGCGGCCTCGTCGAACAGCCGGCGCGCCACACCCGTGTGCACCGCGGTGCCGGTGTGGAAGGGCGGGTTGAGCACCACGAGGTCCACGCTCGCGTCCTCGACCTGGGCCAGGGCGTCGTCGTGGGTCACGGTGATGCGGTCGCCGAGCCCGTTGGCCGTGGCGGTGGCCCGGGCCGAGGCGACCGCGGCGGCCGAGTCGTCCGTCGCGAGGACCTGCAGGTCCGGACGGCTGCGGGCGAGGAGCGCCGCGACCACCCCGGAACCGCAGCCCAGGTCCACTGCCCGCTCGGCCCGCGGGGCCATGGCGTCGAGGTGCGCGAGCAGCTGCCGGGTACCGATGTCGATGCGCGTCCCGGCGAAGACCCCGCCGTGGGCGCAGACCGTGAGGTCGAGGTCGGCGTGGTGCTCGCGCGCCGGCCACCGGGGCGCAGGCTCCCCAGCGGTGGCCTCGGCAGCGTCGGGGCTGCCCTCGGGCCCAGT
>NZ_JALPKN010000266.1 GCF_023630195.1 Actinotalea sp. C106
ACCCACCAGGTGCTGACCGTCTACGAGATGGCCCTCGCGGGGGCGTCGCCGCGGGAGCGTGTCCGCGAGGACCCGCGATCGCGCCGGGGCGCGGCCGCCCGGCTCGGCACCTGGGCCACCGGGAGGCGGTCATGACCTGGTCCGAGGTCGCCGTCCTGGTCGTCGCGGTCGTGCTCGCCCTGGCCTGGTGGTTGTGGGCCGCGGCCAACCGGCTCGACCGTCTGCACCGCAAGGTCGCCGCCACGCGGGCCACCCTGGAGAACCAGCTCGTGCGCCGCGCCTCGGTGGCGGCCGAGCTCGCCGGGAGCGCCTGCCTGGACCCGGTCAGCTCGGTGCTGGTCGGGGAGACCGCGTGGTCGGCCCTCGAGGCGGGCCTCGACCTCGGGGTGGACCCGACGACGGCTCAGGCCGTCGCGGACGGGGCGGTGCCGCCGGCGCGGGACTCGGTCCCGCGCGACCTGGCCGAGTCGGACCTCTCCCGCACGCTGCGCACCGCTTTGGCCGACCCTGAGGACGTCGCCGAGCTGGGGGCGACCTCCCCGGGCAGCGAGCTGCTCGAGGCCCTCGCGGCGGCCTGGTACCGGGTCGAGCTCTCACGCCGGTTCCACAACGAGGCGGTCGCCCAGGCCCAGCGTCTGCGCCGCAAGGCCCTCGTGCGTGGGGCGCGCCTCGCGGGACGTGCCCCGATGCCGGAGACGGTCGAGATCGACGACACCTGGCCCGAGGCGCTGCGTCGGCCCGGCCACCAGGCCTGAGGCGTCGGGCGGGCCGGTCCCGCGGTCTACGATGGTGGGGTCGCCGGGCGAGCAGCACACCGCGACACCAGCACCCCGACCCCGAGCAGCAAGGACCGACGTGGGCACCGAGAGCACCGAGAACATCACCGGCACCGCCAAGGTCAAGCGCGGCATGGCCGAGATGCTCAAGGGTGGCGTCATCATGGACGTCGTCACGGCCGACCAGGCGAAGATCGCCGAGGACGCCGGGGCTGTCGCCGTGATGGCCCTCGAGCGGGTCCCCGCGGACATCCGCGCCCAGGGTGGCGTGGCGCGCATGAGCGACCCCGACCTGATCGACGGCATCATCGAAGCCGTCTCGATCCCTGTCATGGCCAAGGCCCGCATCGGGCACTTCGTCGAGGCGCAGGTGCTGCAGTCCCTCGGGGTGGACTACATCGACGAGTCCGAGGTGCTGACCCCGGCCGACTACACCCACCACATCGACAAGTGGGCCTTCACGGTGCCCTTCGTCTGCGGCGCGACCAACCTGGGCGAGGCCCTGCGTCGGATCACCGAGGGCGCGGCCATGATCCGCTCCAAGGGCGAGGCCGGCACGGGTGACGTCTCGAACGCGACCACCCACATGCGCACCCTGCGCGACGAGATCCGTCGCCTCACCTCGTTGCCCGAGGACGAGCTCTTCGTCGCCGCGAAGGAGCTGCAGGCGCCGTACGACCTGGTCGTCGAGGTCGCGCGCACGGGCAAGCTCCCCGTGGTGCTGTTCACCGCCGGCGGCATCGCGACCCCGTCGGACGCCGCGATGATGATGCAGCTCGGCGCCGAGGGCGTCTTCGTCGGCTCAGGCATCTTCAAGTCCGGCAACCCGGCCGAGCGCGCCTCGGCCATCGTCAAGGCCACGACCTTCTACGACGACGCGGACGTGGTCGCCAAGGTCTCGCGCGGTCTGGGTGAGGCGATGGTCGGGATCAACGTCGAGGACGTGCCCGAGCCCCACCGGCTGGCCGAGCGCGGCTGGTGAGGGACCCCGGCCCGGGCCAGAGCCCGGGCCGCCCTCCGGTGCAGCAGCTCGGGCCCGACTGGGTCCCGGGCGAGGACGGCATGCCGTTCCGTCGTGGGGCCCGGGTGCTGCTCTTCGACGAGGAGGATCGCGTCCTGCTCGTCCGAGGCCACGACCAGGACCAGCCTGAGCGCACCTGGTGGTTCACCGTCGGTGGTGGCATCGACCCGGGGGAGAGCCCCCGGCAGGCCGCCGTCCGTGAGGTGCGCGAGGAGACCGGTCTGCGCCTGGACCCCGACGGGCTCCTCGGCCCCGTGGCCGAGCGGACGGCCGTCTTCGACTTCCTGCGCCAGGCCGTGCGGCAGCACGAGCTCTTCTTCGTGGCGCGGGTGGTGCGACCCGGGGCGCTGAGCCACGAGGGGTGGACCGCGGTCGAGCGCAGCTTCATGGACGAGGCGCGCTGGTGGCACCTCGAGGACCTCGGGCGCAGCGGGCTGGAGATCTTCCCCTCGGAGCTCGTCTCCCTCGCCACGGGGCTCCTCGCCGGGTGGGACGGCGCCGTGCGCCAGCTCCTCGAGCAGAGGCGGGTGCGCTGAGCGCCTAGACTCGCCCCTCGTGACAGCACCGACCACCCCCCCGACGATCGGCGTCCTCGCCCTCCAGGGCGATGTGCGTGAGCACGTCGCGGCCCTCGAGACCTGCGGTGCCCGCGGGGTCCTGGTCCGCCGGGCGAGCGAGGTGGCGGCCGTCGACGGCCTCGTGATCCCCGGCGGTGAGTCCACGACCATCGACAAGCTCCTCGGGGTCTTCGATCTGCGGGAGCCGATCCGGGCCGCGATCCGCGAGGGGCTCCCGGTCTACGGGTCCTGCGCGGGGATGATCCTGCTCGCCGACCGTCTCGAGGGTGGGGTCCAGGGGCAGCAGACCCTGGGTGGCCTCGACGTGACCGTCCGGCGGAACGCCTTCGGCCGCCAGGTCGACTCCTTCGAGACCGACCTCGAGGTGGCGGGGCTGCCCGACGGCGACCCGCCCGTGCACGCGGTCTTCATCCGGGCACCCTGGGTCGAGGAGGTCGGCCCCGGGGTCCAGGTGCTGGCCACGGTCGGGTCGGGCCCGGCCGCCGGTAGGATCGTCGCGGTGCGTGAGCGGGACGTGCTGGCCACGTCCTTCCACCCGGAGATCTCGGGTGACCTTCGCCTGCACCGCATGTTCGTCCAGATCGTCGCCGACCGCGGTTGAGGGGTTCAACGCATGTCCGGTCACTCCAAGTGGGCCACCACCAAGCACAAGAAGGCTGCCATCGATGCCAAGCGCGGCAAGCTCTTCGCCAAGCTGATCAAGAACATCGAGGTCGCGGCCCGCACCGGTGGTGGTGACCTGGCCGGCAACCCGACGCTCTTCGACGCGGTCCAGAAGGCCAAGAAGTCCTCGGTCCCGAACGACAACATCGACCGCGCGGTCAAGCGCGGCTCGGGCCAGGAGGCCGGCGGCGCCGACTACCAGACGATCATGTACGAGGGCTACGGCCCGGGCGGCATCGCGGTGCTCGTCGAGTGCCTGACCGACAACAAGAACCGGGCCGCCTCGGACGTCCGGGTCGCCTTCTCGCGCAACGGCGGGTCGCTCGCCGATCCCGGCTCGGTCTCGTACCTGTTCTCCCGGCGCGGCGTGGTGCTCGTCCCCAAGACGGAGGGGCTGGGCGAGGACGACGTCCTGGCGGCGGTCCTGGACGCCGGTGCGGAGGAGGTCAACGACCTGGGGGAGTCCTTCGAGGTCATGAGCGAGGCCACCGACGTGGTCGCGGTCCGTACCGCTCTCCAGGGCGCGGGGATCGACTACGACTCGGCCGAGACCCCGTTCGTCCCCGCGATGCAGGTCGAGGTCGACGCGGAGGGGGCACGGAAGATCCTGCGTCTCATCGACGCCCTCGAGGAGAGCGACGACGTCCAGGAGATCTTCGCCAACTTCGACGCCTCGGACGAGGTCATGGCCGAGCTCGAGGACGACTGACGACACCCCGGCCGCCGTCCCGGTCGGGGCTGGCGACGGTGCCAGACTGATCGCGTGCGCATCCTCGGAGTGGACCCGGGCCTGACCCGGTGCGGCCTGGGCGTGGTCGAGTCCCGTCCTGGACGCAAGGTGGTGCTGGTCGAGGTCGGGGTCGCGCGGTCGGCGGTGGACGCCGAGGTCGCGACGCGCCTGCATCACATCGAGATCGAGGTCGAGCGCTGGCTGGACGAGCACCGGCCCGACGGTGTGGCCCTCGAGCGCGTCTTCGCCCAGCACAACCTGCGCACCGTGATGGGGACGGCCCAGGTCTCGGGGGTGGTCATGGTCGCGGCCGCCCGCCGCGGGCTCCCGGTCACCCTGCACACCCCGAGCGAGGTCAAGGCCGCGGTGACCGGCACGGGCCGCGCTCCCAAGGCCCAGGTGCAGCAGATGGTGGCGCGCATCCTCGGGCTGAGCGAGCTGCCCACGCCGGCCGACGCCGCCGATGCCCTGGCCCTGGGCATCTGCCACCTGTGGCGCCCCGGGGGGGCTGCCGGGC
>NZ_JALPKN010000267.1 GCF_023630195.1 Actinotalea sp. C106
CCTCGTCGTCGGGCTGCTCGGGCTGGCCGCGCTGCTGGCGCTCCAGGGCGTCGTCGTCAGGTCCGGGTGGGGGGTGGCCGCCGCGCTGAGCGGAGTGGTGCTGCTGGCCACCGGGGTGGTCGCGGCCGGGGTGACGGTCGCCGCGAAGTGGGCGCTGGTGGGCCGGTTCCAGGTGGGGGAGCACCCGCTGTGGAGCGCGGCGGTGTGGAAGGGCGAGCTCGCGGACACCTTCACCGAGATGGTCGCCGCACCGTTCTTCGCCGACGTCGCGAACGGTACTGTCGCGGTGGTGTGGTGGCTGCGAGCGATGGGTGCGCGGATCGGACGCGGCGTGTGGTGCCAGACGTACTGGCTCCCCGAGGCGGACCTGGTCCGGCTGGGGGACGGGGCGACCGTCGGCCCCGGCTGCGTGGTGCAGACCCATCTCTTCCACGACCGCGTGATGAGCCTGGACACCGTGACCCTCGACGAGGGCGCGACCCTGGGCCCGCACGGCGTGATCCTCCCGGCGGCCCGTCTGGGCGCGGGGGCGAGCGTCGGTCCGGCCTCGCTGGTGCTGCGCGGGGAGCACGTGCCCGCGGGGACCCGGTGGGTGGGTAACCCCATCGCGCCGTGGGCGGCGCAGCCCGAGGGCGAGCAGGCGACCGGCCCGAGGATCGACCCAGCGACCGACCCGGTGCCCGCATGACGGCGGACGAGCGGGGCGACGCCGACCCGTACCAGCCGGACCACGGCAGCACCGCGTTCCACGTCGAGCACTACGACCTCGACCTCACCTACCGTCCGCACCTCAACCGGCTCCACGGCACCGCGACGCTGCGGGTGCGCACCCTCGGGGACCTGACCGAGCTCGCCCTCGACCTCGCCGGGCTCACGGTCGAGAAGGTCACCCTGACCGGCGCCAGGCTGGCCCGCTACGTGCACCGCGCCGACCGCCTGGTGCTGCGGCTCGGCGCCGAGGTCACGGCAGGGACCGGGCTGACCGTCGTCGTCCGGTACGGGGGGAACCCCGCGCCGATCAGCAGCCCCTGGGGGCCGGTGGGTTGGGAGGAGCTGACCGACGGCGTGGTGGTCGCGAGCCAGCCGACCGGGGCGCCGTCGTGGTTCCCCTGCAACGACCGACCCGCGGACAAGGCCAGCTACCGGACGTCCATCACGGTCGACAACCCCTACCGGGTGCTCGCCCACGGCGCCCTGGTGTCCTCGAAGCGCCGGGCGAGCGCGACGACGTGGGTCTACGAGGAGAGGCGCCCGACGTCGACCTACCTCGCGACCGTGCAGATCGGCCAGTACGAGGAGCACGAGCTCGCCGCCGGGCCAGTCCGCCAGGTCGTGCTGGTACCGACCGCCCTGCGGACCGCGGCCCGCGACCGGCTCGCGCACCACGGCGAGATCATGACCTTCTTCACCAGGGTCTTCGGCCCCTACCCGTTCGCGACCTACACCCTCGTCATCACCGAGGACGACCTCGAGATCCCGCTCGAGGCCCAGGGGCTGTCCATCTTCGGGGCCAACCACCTGCACTCCACCGACGGGGACGAGCGCCTCATCCCGCACGAGCTCGCGCACCAGTGGTTCGGCAACTCCGTCACGCCGTCCTCCTGGCAGCACATCTGGCTCAGCGAGGGGTTCGCCTGCTACGCCGAGTGGCTGTGGTCCGAGGAGTCCGGGGGCCGTAGCGCCGAGGCCCTCGCGAGCACCTGGCACCGGCGCCTGTCCCGGCTCGACCAGGACCTCGTGCTCGCAGACCCGGGCTACCGCCGGATCTTCGACGACCGCGTCTACAAGCGTGGGGCGCTCACCGTGCACGCCCTGCGCGGGGCCCTGGGCGACGAGGCCTTCTTCGCGATGGTCCGCGGCTGGACCTCGCGGCACGCCGGCGGGAGCGTCGCGACGGCGGACCTCCGTGCGCACGCCCTCGAGCACGCGACCGAGACCGGCGGGGCCGACCTCGCCGGGGCGGTCCAGGACCTGCTCGACGCGTGGCTCGACGGCGCCGAGCTGCCACCCCTGGACGGGACCTCGGGGCGAGGGTGGCTCGACGCCCTCCGCCGGTAGACGACGGGATGGTCCGCATCTAGCGTCGTGATCACGGTCAGCCGACCACACCACCAGCCGAGCCATCACCAGCTGAGCCACCAGGAGCGTGCATGAAGGTCGTCGCCGTCTACAGCGTCAAGGGTGGGGTGGGGAAGACCTCCGCCGCCGTCAACCTCGCATGGCACGCCTCCCAGAAGCACCGCACCCTGCTGTGGGACCTCGACCCGCAGGGCGGCGCCACCTTCCTGCTCGGCGTCAAGCCCAAGCAGAAGGCCAAGGCTGACGTTCACGCCCTGGTCAAGGGCAAGACCGACCTCGCCGACGTGGTGCGGTCCACCGAGGACAAGAAGCTCGACGTCATCCCCGCCCACGACTCCTACAGCGCCCTGGACGTCGAGCTCGACGGCACCAAGCGGCCCGAGCGGCAGCTCGACAAGATGCTCGCCTCCCTGAGCAAGCCGCACGACGTCGTCATCCTCGACTGCCCGCCCGGGATGTCCCTGCTCTCCGAGGCGATCCTGCGCGCGGCCGACGTCGTCGTGGTGCCGCTGGTGCCGTCCCCGCTGGCCATGCGGTCCCTCGACCAGGTGACGGACATGGTCACCGAGATGAAGAAGGGGCGCCCGAGAATCGTGGGGTTCCTCTCCATGGTCGACCGGCGCAAGACGATCCACCGCGACGTCGCCGACACCCTGCCGCAGGAGTCCAAGCACGTGATCGACGTGGCCGTGCCGGCCTCGAGCATGGTCGAGAAGATGGGCGTCGAGCGCGCCCCCATCTCGACCTTCGCGCCGCGCAGCGTGCCGGCGAAGGCCTACGGCGAGCTGTGGAAGGGCGTGCGGTCGGCGCTGTCGCTGTGAGCTCAGGGGCGTGCGGCCCTGTCCCGGCGGGGGAGAGCCACGAGGGCGACCCCGCCGAGCAGTGATGCGGCGCCCGTCGCGACCAGCAGGCTCTCCAGCGCGATGCCCGGGATGACGGCGCCCGCGACGGCCGGTGCTGCGATCGAGGTCACGGCGCCGACGACCAGGCACGCGGTGAACGCCGTCCCGGCACGGTCTGGCACCGCCTCAGCGGTCCACACCGCCAGCACCGCTGACCCGGTCATGTACCCCGCGCCGAAGACGCAGGCTGAGAGGGCGGCCGCCACGGGCGAGCTGCTCGCTGCTCCCAGCAGGGCCAGCGCCACCCCGACCGCGAGGAGGCACGAGGCTGCGACCCGCCCGCTGCCCAGGCGCTGGGCGAGGGTCCCGGTCACCAGTGCCACCCCACCGCTGAGGCCGATCGCCCCGTAGAGGGCCGGGACGGCGATCTCCGGGAGGTCAGCCTGCTCGACGACCTCCGCGAGGTAGGTGAAGTAGATGATGACGACCGCGAAGTACAGGGCGGCGTAGGCGGCCGGCACCTTGAGCGGCGAGGCCCAGCCCGCTGCGGGGCACCGCCCTCCGGGCCGTGCCTGCGGCCCCTCCTGGGGCACCAGGCGGAGGTTGACGACAGCGGCGAGGACCGCCGCGATCGCGATGCTGCCCCAGACCAGGCGCCACGACCCCACGACGGCCATGATCGCCAGCCCGCCGAGGACCACGAGCCCGGCGCTCGTGCCGGTGGTGATGGTCGCGAGCGCCCTGGGTTGCTGCCGGGTCGGCACCGTCTGCTTGACGATGTCGGAGTAGGGCGCCCAGACCCAGCCCCCCGCGCTCCCGGCCAGGACGGCGCCGACGGCCAGCAGCCCGGGGGTCGGCGCGACGGTGACGATCCCTGCACCCAAGGCGCCGCACACCCCGCCCACGGTGGTCGGGGCGCGCGAGCCCCGACGAGCCGCCAAGGGGCCCGCCAGGAGCAGGCCCACCAGGTAGCCCCCGAACGTGGCGCTCGCGATGAAGCCGAGGACGAGCTCGGAGAGGTCCAGCTCCTGCTCGATGTCCGGCAGCGTCAGCCCGTAGACGTAGCGGGCCATGCCGAAGGCGACCCCGACGACGCCGGCCCCGGCGAGGCCGACGCGACCGCCCTGGGAGAGAGTCACGTCGAGCACCTCGTGCGGTCGGGGCCTGGCGGGACCGCGGCGCGGGGGTCGCGTGCGGTGTCGTCGATGCTGACAGCCCGCGTGCCGCTCGGCATCCTCGGGCACGGTGGAGCGGGCTCAGCGTGCGCCGAGCTCCTCGAGCACGAGGTCGCCGTCGCGCTGGTGGATCCTCAGCGAGGCCGGCCCCCTCGGCCGCGCGGCGGTGGGCAGGTCAGGCG
>NZ_JALPKN010000268.1 GCF_023630195.1 Actinotalea sp. C106
CCGGTCCCGCTCGGGGGGCGGGGCGGGCGACCCGTCGGGGCCCGCCAGCAGGTGCCCCAGGAAGCGCTTGCGCGAGGCACCCACCAGCAGGGGGCGGCCGATCGAGCGCAGCTCGTCGAGGTGGGCCAGCAGGGGCCAGTTGTCCCGGCCGGGCTTGGCGAAGCCGAGGCCGGGATCCAGGACCACCTGGGTGGGGTCCACCCCCGCGGCGACGAGGGCGTCCAGGCGACCCGCGAGCTCGGCCCGCACGTCCTGCACGACGTCCCCGTAGGTCGCCAGGGCGTCCATCACGTCGGCGTGACCTCGCCAGTGCATCGCGACGTAGACGACCCCCGTCTCGGCCACGACCCGGGCCATGCCCTCGTCGGCCAGTCCGCCCGAGACGTCGTTGACGACCACGGCCCCGGCCTCGACGGCCTCAGCCGCGACCTGGGCCCGCGTGGTGTCGATGCTGACCACGGCCCCGGCAGCGCACAGCTCGCGGATCACGGGCAGCACGCGACGGCGCTCCTCGTCGACGTCGACCCGCAGCGCACCGGGGCGGGTGGACTCGCCCCCCACGTCGAGCAGGTCGGCACCGTCGGCCAGCAGCCGGCGGCCGTGCTCGACCGCCGCCGCGGGCTCGAACCACGCGCCGCCGTCGCTGAAGGAGTCCGGGGTCACGTTCACCACACCCATGACCAGGGTCCGCTCGATCCCGGTGAGGGCCGCGGGCAGCGGCGCGGGGTGGCGGTCGGACGTCACGGGACCAGCCTAGGGCCGGGTCAGCGTCCGAGGACCAGGCTCATGGCCTCGGCCCGGGTCGCGACGTCGCGCATCTGGCCCCGGACGGCCGAGGTGACCGTGCGGGAACCTGGCTTGCGCACCCCACGCATGGACATGCACAGGTGCTCGCACTCGACGACCACCAGCACCCCGCGCGGGGCGAGGACCTCGACCAGGGCATCGGCGACCTGGGTGGTCAGGCGCTCCTGGACCTGGGGCCGTCGGGCGTAGAGGTCCACCAGGCGAGCGATCTTCGACAGCCCCGTGATCCGCCCGTCGGCCCCGGGGATGTACCCCACGTGCGCGACGCCGTGGAAGGGGACCAGGTGGTGCTCGCAGGTCGAGTACACCGCGATGTCCTTGACCAGGATCATCTCCTCGTGGCCGAGGTCGAAGGTGGTCGACAGCACCTCGCGCGGGTCCTGGTAGAGCCCGGCGAAGGTCTCGGCGTAGGCCCGCGCCACCCGGGCGGGGGTCTCCTGCAGCCCGTCGCGGTCCGGGTCCTCGCCGACGGCGAGGAGCAGCTCGCGGATCGCGCGTTCCGCACGCTCGGCGTCGTACGGGAGCCGGGGGGTGCCGGGCGTCTCGCCGGGCAGCGAGACCTCGTCAGCGATGTGCGTCACGGTCCTCAGTTCCCGGGGCCCACGGTGCCGCCGGGCGGCACCTCGCCGATGGGCTGCGCGGGGTGCTCGTCCTTGGCGGCTGCGGCCTCGTCCTGCGGGATGACGGGGCCGCCGTTGCTCGCGGCGCGCTCGCGCGGGCTCTGCACCGGGGGCAGCGGCGAGACAGATCGCCCCGGGCCCGAGATCCACACGTCGCGGGGCTCACGCTTGACCACGGCCTCGAAGACCTCGGCGATCTCGGCCTGGTTGAGGGTCTCGCGCTCGAGGAGCTCGAGGACCAGTGCGTCCAGGACGTCACGGTAGGCGTTGAGGATCTCGTAGGCCTCGTCGTGGGCGAAGTCCATCAGCCGCCGCACCTCGACGTCGACCACCCCCGCGACCTGCTCGGAGTAGTCGCGGCCGTGGCCCATGTCGCGGCCCATGAAGACCTCGCCGCTGTCCTGGCCCAGCTTGACCGCGCCGACCTTCTCGCTCATGCCGTACTGGGTGACCATCTTGCGGGCGATCGAGGTGGCCTTCTCGATGTCGTTGGACGCCCCGGTGGTGGGGTCGTGGAAGACGATCTCCTCGGCCACCCGGCCACCCATCGCGTAGGCGAGCTGGTCGAGGAGCTCGTTGCGCGTGGTCGAGTACTTGTCCTCCGCGGGCATCACCATCGTGTAGCCCAGGGCCCGGCCCCGGGGCAGGATCGTGACCTTGGTGACCGGGTCGGTGTAGCGCAGCGCCGCGGCGACCAGGGCGTGACCGCCCTCGTGGTACGCCGTGATCTTCTTCTCCTTGTCGTTCATCAGCCGGGTCCGCTTCTGCGGGCCGGCGATGACGCGGTCGATCGCCTCGTCGAGCTCGTGGTTGCCCACGACCTGCCCGTTGGTGCGCGCGGTGAGCAGCGCGGCTTCGTTGAGCACGTTCGCGAGGTCGGCCCCCGTGAAGCCCGGCGTCCGCTTGGCGACGGCGTGCAGGTCGACGTCGGGGGCCATGGGCTTGCCCTGGGAGTGCACGCTCAGGATCTGCTCGCGACCCTTGAGGTCAGGGGCGTCCACGGTGACCTGGCGGTCGAAGCGACCCGGGCGCAGCAGGGCGGGGTCGAGGATGTCGGGGCGGTTGGTCGCCGCGATGAGGATGACGTTGGACGTGGCGTCGAAGCCGTCCATCTCGACCAGCATCTGGTTGAGGGTCTGCTCGCGCTCGTCGTGCCCGCCGCCCATGCCGGCACCGCGGTGGCGGCCGACGGCGTCGATCTCGTCGATGAAGATGATGGCCGGCGAGTTCTCCTTGGCCTGCGTGAAGAGGTCACGCACCCGGCTGGCGCCCACACCGACGAACATCTCGACGAAGTCCGAGCCCGAGATCGAGTAGAACGGCACCCCTGCCTCGCCGGCGACGGCACGGGCGAGCAGGGTCTTGCCGGTCCCGGGCTGGCCGTAGAGGAGTACGCCCTTGGGGATCTTGGCCCCGACGGCCTGGAACTTGGTCGGGTCGGAGAGGAACTCCTTGATCTCCTGGAGCTCCTCGACCGCCTCGTCGACCCCGGCGACGTCCGCGAAGCTGACCTGCGGCGTCTCCTTCGAGACGAGCTTGGCCTTGGACTTGCCGAACTGCATGACGCGCGACCCGCCGCCCTGCATGCGGGACATGATGAACCAGAACAGCGCGATGAGGATGATCAGCGGGAGCATCAGGCCGAGCAGGCTGGCCCACCACGAGGTCTGCGGGACCTCGGAGTTGTAGCCACCCTCGAGCTCGGCGCCGGCGACCGCGTCGACCACGTCCGGGCCCTGCGGGGCCACGTAGTAGAACTGGACGTTGCGGCCGGAGTCCCCGAAGTCCTCGGTGAGCGTGAGGTCCACCCGCTGCTGGCCGTCGGTGATCAGGGCCTGCTCGACCGTGTCCCCCGCGAGCAGCTCGAGGCCCTCGGAGGTGTCGATCCGCTGGACCCCCTCGGACATGAAGGTGGCCGCGGCCACCCAGAGGATGGTCACCGCCAGCACGATCCACAGCACGGGACCACGGGTGAGGCGCTTGAGGTTCATGGGCGACGGGGCAGAGCCCTATCCCTCCTGATCGCGGGGCAGTCTGGCGTGCACGTTACCCCGTGGACCTGGGGATCCTGGCCGCTGTTCGCCCAGGGCAGGACGGGCGGGGCTCAGTCGCCGTAGACGTGCGGGGCGAGGGTCCCGACGAAGGGCAGGTTGCGGTACTTCTCGGCGTAGTCCAGGCCGTAGCCGACGACGAAGTCGGTCGGGATGTCGAAGCCCACGTAGCGCACGTCGACCTCGACCTTGGCGGCCTCGGGCTTGCGCAGCATGGTGGCGATCTCGACCGAGGCCGGGCCGCGCGAACGGAGGTTCGCGAGCAGCCACGACAGCGTGAGCCCCGAGTCGATGATGTCCTCGACGATCAGCACGTCGCGGCCGGTCAGGTCGGCGTCGAGGTCCTTGAGGATCCGCACCACCCCCGAGGACGTCGTCCCCGCGCCGTAGGAGGAGACGGCCATCCAGTCCATCTCGACCGAGGAGTGCAGGCGCCGCGAGAGGTCGGCCATGACCATCACGGCCCCCTTGAGGACCCCCACCAGCAGGAGGTCCCGCCCGGCGTAGTCGGCGTCGATCTGGGCGGCGATCTCGTCGAGACGGGCCCCGAGCTGCTCCTCGCTCAGGAGCACCCGCTCGAGGTCGTCACCCATGTCCGCTGGATCCACCGGTCGTCGCTCCTCGTCCTGGCCTGCTGGCGGCGACGCGTGGGGACGCCCCGCCGATGACGGTCCTGCCTAGGCCGGGCGCGCCGGCCCGGTGACCGTCAGCCTGCCACACCGGCGCCGTGCCTCGCCCCCTCCGGGCAGCGCGACCGGACCCTGC
>NZ_JALPKN010000269.1 GCF_023630195.1 Actinotalea sp. C106
GCCCGGACCTCGGCCGCAGCGACCACCGGCTCGGTGCTGACGAGCTCCTCGGCGCGGCGGCGCGCGGCGGCGACGATCCCCTCGGCCTCGGCCCGCGCCTGTGTGAGGACATGGTCCGCCCCGGCCAGGACCTCGTCGGCCTCGGTCAGCTGGGTGGGCAGCACGGCGCGGGCCTGGCCGAGCAGGTCCATGACCTCGGCCCGGTTGACCAGCACCGAGGAGGACATCGGCATGGCGCGGGCCTGGGCGACGGCCTGCTCGAGGGCCTCGAGGATGCCGGTGAGCCCCTCGGACCGGACGCCCGCGGGGTCTGGCTCCGCAGAGCCGCCGGTCCCCGACCCTGGTGCGCCCGGGTTCATCCTCGTGCTCCTTCGGCGTGGGCCCGCAGCCGGGCACGGACCACCTCGGCGACGCCGGGTGGGACGAGGTCCTCGACGCGCCCGCCGTGCCGCGCGACGTCCTTGACCAACGAGGAGGCGATGTGGGCGACCCCGCGGTCCGCCGGGACGAAGACCGTCTCGATCCCGGTCAGGTGCCGGTTCATCAGGGCCATCGGCAGCTCGGCGTCGTAGTCGGCGCCGCCACGCAGACCCTTGAGCAGGGCCGTCGCGCCGATCTCCTGGCAGAAGTCCACCAGGAGCCCCGGCACGACCTCGACCCGCACCCCGGGGATCTCGGCGACGGCCGAGCGCGCGAGACCGACCCGGTCCTCGACGCTCAGCAGGGCGCTCTTGCTCGCGTTCCGCGCGACGCCCACGACCACCTCGTCGAAGAGCCTCACCCCGCGGCGGACGACGTCGAGGTGCCCGAGGGTGATCGGGTCGAAGGACCCGGGGCAGACGGCGATGGTCACGGAGCCACTCTAGGCCGCTCTCTCGGCGAACCACAGGGCCGTGTCCCCGTACCCGCGCCGGTCGGCGAGCGCGAGGGCCGGGACCGGCCACCGTGGCTCAGGGCTTCTGGCCGAGCGCTCGACCACCACCACGGCCCCCGGGGCCAGGTGCGGCGCGAGGAGCTCGAGCACCTCGGCGAGGTCCTCCTCCCCGACGTCGTAGGGCGGGTCGAGCAGCGCGAGGTCGGCCAGGTCGCCGTCGGCCCCCGGCGGCGTGCGCAGGTACGAGGCGACCGTCGCCGCGACGACGTCGACCCCCGTCAGGCCCACGGTGCGCAGGTTCTGCCGGCAGACCTCGGCCGCCGCCCGTGCTGACTCGACGAGCACCACCTGCCGGGCACCCCGGCTCGCCGCCTCGAGCCCGAGCGCCCCCGACCCCGCGTAGAGGTCGAGCACGACCGTGCCGTCGAGCAGGCCGCGGTGCTCGAGCCGCGAGAAGAGCGCCTCGCGGACCCGGTCGCTGGTGGGTCGGGTGCCCCGGGGCGGCACCTTGAGGGTGCGTCCACCGGCACGTCCTGCCACGATCCTGGTCACCGGTCCAGCCTAGGTGCGGGGCACCGGACCCTCAGGCACGGTCCAGGAACTCCTCGCGACGCGGGTCGAGCCACGTGCCGATGGCCTCCCTGAGCACCGGCCAGCGGGACAGGTCCGGGTCGGCCACGACGAGCGGGGTGGCGTCCTGCCTCGCCTCGGCGATCACGTCCCCGTGGCGGACGACCCGCAGCAGGCGCAGCGAGCTACGACCACCGGACTGCGAGGCGCCGAGCACGTCCCCCTCCCGCCGCAGCTCGAGGTCCACACCCGCCAGGCGGAAGCCGTCGGTGGTCTCGGCCAGGGTGCGCACCCGGGTGGCCGCGTCGGTGCCCTCGGCCGCCGCGGAGACCAGCAGGCAGAGCCCGGGGGCCCGGCCACGACCCACCCGGCCACGCAGCTGGTGGAGCTGGGAGAGCCCGAAGCGGTCGGCGTCGAGGATCACCATGACGGTGGCCTCGGGCACGTCCACACCGACCTCGACCACGGTCGTGGCGACCAGGACCTGGAGCTGCCCCGAGGAGAAGCGCGCCATGGCCTCGTCCTTCTCGGCCGGCGGCATCCGCCCGTGCAGGACCCCGACCTCGATCCCCGCGAGGTCGGGCATGGCCGCGAGCTCCTCGGCGACCTCGAGCACCGCACGCAGCGGCGTGGCCGGCCGCGCAGCTCCCCCGTCGTCCTCGCGGGCGGGCTCCCACCCCTCCTCGGCCGCGGCGCCCCCCTCGGCAGGGTCGTCCGGGCTGATCCGCGGGCACACGACGTAGACCCGGTGCCCCGCGTCGACCTCCTCGCGCACCCGCTGCCAGGTGCGAGTCAGCCATGCCTCGTTGTCCGCAGGGACCACGTGGGTCGTGATGCCCGGTCGCCCGGCGGGGACGTCGAGCAGCATCGAGGTCTCGAGGTCGCCGAAGACGGTCATCGCCACGGTCCGCGGGATGGGTGTCGCGGTCATGACCAGCAGGTGGGGCGGCACCCCCGCCCGGGTCCGCAGCGCATCGCGCTGCTCGACGCCGAACCGGTGCTGCTCGTCGACCACGACGAGCCCGAGCTCGGCGAACTGCACCGAGGGGCTCAGCAACGCATGGGTGCCGACCACGATCCCTGCCCGCCCGGAGGCTGCGTCCAGGAGGGCCTCGCGCCGGGCCGCCGTCGACTGCGACCCGGTCAGCAGCACCACCCTGGTCGCGCGCTCGGCCCCGCCGAGCAGGCCTTCCTCGGCGAGAGGTCCCAGCAGGGCCCGCAGGCTGCGCAGGTGCTGCGCGGCGAGCACCTCGGTCGGCGCGAGGAGCGCGGCCTGCCCGCCGGCGTCGACCACCTGGAGCATGGCGCGCAGGGCGACGACCGTCTTGCCCGAACCGACCTCCCCCTGGAGCAGTCGCTGCATCGGCTGCGGGCGCTCGAGATCCGTGCCGACCTGCTCACCGACCTCGACCTGCCCAGGGGTGAGGGCGAACGGCAGGCGCGCGTCGAAGTCGGCGAGCAGGCTCGGTCCGTCCCGCCGTGGTCGGGCGACGGCGTGCTCGGCGGCCACGACCGCGCGGCGCCGGGCGAGGGCGGCCTGCAGGACGAAGGCCTCCTCGTACCGCAGCCGGTCCTGCCCGCGACGCCAGTCGAGGTCGGCGAAGGGCGCATGCACCCCGCGCAAGGCCTCGTGCAGGCTGACCAGGCCTCGGTGCTCGAGGATCTCGGCCGGCACCGGGTCCGGCAGGTCGGCCTCGGTCAGGGTGTCGAGCACGGTGCGGACCGCGCGCTGGATGCGCCAGGTGGGCAGGGCGGCGCTCGAGGGGTAGATGGGGATCGGGCGCGTGGCCTCGACCAGCACCGCGGCCTCGTCGTCGACGTCCTCACCGATCACCTGGTAGTCGGGGTGGGTGAGCTGCAGCGCTCCCCGGTACTCCCCCACGGTGCCCGTGAACAGCGCGACCTTGCCGGGCCGGAGCCGGTGCTCGTGGCTCCGTAGCGCGCCGGACCTCTTGGCGAAGAACGTGAGCTGCAGGTCGCGCGTGCCGTCGGTGACGCTCACCTGCATCAAGGAGCCGCCGCGGGAGCGCATCGTCCGGACGGTCGCCTGGCGCACCTGCGCCATGACGGCCACGTGCTCGCCGAGGGCGAGCTCGGACAGGTCGGTGAGCCGCCCCGGCTCGGCGTAGCGACGCGGGTAGTGCCGCACCAGGTCCCCCACGGTCCGCACCCCCAGCGCATCGAGGGCCTCGGCGGTGCGCTTGCCGACCACCCGGTCCAGCGGCTCGAGGAGCCTGTCGGGCTGTGCGGTCACTCGATCCCCACCTCCAGCCGGCTGCCCTCGCCGCCGCCCTCGAGCACGACGACCTCGAGGTCCGGGTGCCCGGCCACGAGGGCGTCGACGAGGGTCGCGATCCCGGCGGGTGAGGTGTCCTGAGCGGCGACGAGGGTGACGACCTCGGCCGTCCCGAGCACCGGGAGGATCCCCTCGGGGACCGTCGCGTCCCCACCGGGACCACCGTCGAGCACGACCGTTCGCAGGCCGCGCACGGCGGCCAGGACGGCGTCCTGCTGCTCCTCGCTCGTCGTGACGGGGGCGAGGCCGGCCCGGGTCGCCGCGCCCACCACGACCTGCACCTCGCTCAGGCCGGTCACGACCTCCACCTCGAGGTCGTCGCCGTCGACGGAGCGCGGCGACGGACCGGGCAGCACCGCGGTCCCGGCCGCACCCGTCGCGAGCACGAGGACCTTGCGCGCCCCCGAGTCCTCGACCGCCCGGGTCACCGCGCGGGCGAGCGTCCGCCCCCCGGTCGCGGGCACGACGACCGCCCCCGCCCGGGCGTGGTCGGGGAC
>NZ_JALPKN010000026.1 GCF_023630195.1 Actinotalea sp. C106
AGGCCCTGGCCCGCGCCGAACGGCTCGGTGTCTGGGACGCGGACCGGCGAGCCGACGAGGCGTTGAGCCGCTTCGGGGCCCCGCGGGACCGCAGCCGCCCCCTGGCCTCGCTCTCGGTGGGGGAGCGCTACCGGGCGCGGCTCGCCTGCCGGATCGCCCAGCGGGCTGACGTCCTGCTGCTCGACGAGCCCACCAACCACCTCGACGCCTCGGGCATCGAGCACCTGACCGAGCAGCTGCGCACCTGGCCCGGTGCCGTGGTGATCGTGACCCACGACCGACGACTCCTCGACGACATCATGACCGCGATCGTGGACCTCGACCCGTCGATCGACGGCCGCCCCACGGTCTACGGGGCCACGAGCTACGCGACGTACCGCTTCTCGCGGAACCAGGCACTGCGGCGCTGGCGGCAGCGCTACACCGCCGAGCAGGCCCGGCGGGAGAAGCTCGCCGAGCGGCTCGACGCCTCCTACGAGGGCCTCTCGGACGAGTGGCGGCCACCCAAGGGCAGCGACAAGCACCGCCGCGCCACGCGGGCCAGGATCCACGTCAAGGCCGCGGACCGACTGGTCGAGCAGCTCGAGGCCCAGGCCGTCGAGGTGCCCGTACCACCCCTGGCGCTGACCTTCCCCGACCTGCCCGCGATGCCCGCGGGCGGGGACTCGGCGCACCCTCTGCTCGAGGTGCGCGCCCCGCAGGTGCCGGGCCGGCTGGACCTCCCCGGGGTGCGCGTCGGACTGCCGCCCTGCGGGAGGCTGCTGGTCACGGGGCCCAACGGCGCGGGCAAGTCGACGCTTCTCGGGGTACTGGCCGGGACGGTGCCGAGCCTGCGCGGCGTGCGTGCCGTGCGGCCCGGGGTCCGGCTGGGCCTGCTGGGGCAGGACGACGCCACGACCCAGGACTCCCCGGAGGCCACGGGCTTCGAGGCCTACGCCCGGCGTGCCCTGCGCCTGCTCGAGGCGGGAGCCCTCGACCCCGAGCAGCTCGTCGCGGTCGCCCGCCTGGGACTGCTCACCGAGGAGGATCTCGACCGGCCCCTGGGGGAGCTGTCCCTCGGGCAGCGTCGACGGTTCGACCTCGCCGGGGCCCTCCTGGCCGCCCCGCACGTGCTGCTGCTCGACGAGCCGACCAACCACCTGTCGGTGGCGCTGGTCGACGAGCTGACCGATGCCCTGCGCACGACGAGCGCGGCCGTGGTGGTCGCGACGCACGACCGCGCCCTGCAGGCCGACCTCGCCGACTGGCCCGTCCTCGACCTCAGCTGAGGGGCCGTCCCGAGCAGGACCGAGGGCCCGTACCGGCGGTGGTCAGCGCAGGCGACCGACGTGGGCCATGGCCTGGCGGAGCAGGTACCCGTGGCCCCCGGTCATCTCGACCTGCACCTGTTCGGCGCAGGCCTCCTCGGGGGTCATCCACGCGAGGTCGAGGGCGTCCTGCTGGGGCTCGCAGTCCCCGGCCACCGGCACGACGTAGGCCATCGACACCGCGTGCTGACGCGGGTCGTGGTACGGCGTCACGCCGGGGGTGGGGAAGTACTCGGCGACCGTGAAGGGCTGCGGGGAGGTCGGCACCTGCGGCAGGGCCACCGGTCCGAGGTCCTTCTCGATGTGCCGCAGCAGGGCGTCGCGCACCCGCTCGTGGTAGAGCACGCGGCCCGAGACCAGGGCCCTGGTCATCGCGCCGTCGTGCGACACCCTCAGCAGCAGGCCTACCGCGATCACGTCCCCGCTCTCGTCGACCCGCACGGGCACGGCGTCCACGTAGAGCATGGGCAGGCGCGACCGGGCGGTCGCGATGTCGGCCTCGGAGAGCCACCCGTCGGGGGTGTGGTCCTCGGGGTAGTCGGCGGTGTCGGTCATGGCAGGAGCCTAAGGCCGCGGAATACCAGGACGGCGGCGACGTTCACGCAGAGACACGAACCAGGGAGGATTCACCCATGCCGACGATCGAGCTGACCGAGACCGAGTTCGAGAAGACGATCACCGAGAACGACATCGTCCTCGTGGACTTCTGGGCCGAGTGGTGCGGACCGTGCAAGCGCTTCGGGCCCGTGTTCGAGGAGTCCTCGCAGTCCCACCCCGACGTGGTGCACGCCAAGGTCGACACCGAGGCCGAGCAGGGCCTGGCCGCCGCCGCGCAGATCACGTCCATCCCCACGCTGATGGCCTTCCGCGAGGGCGTCCTGGTGTTCTCGCAGGCCGGCGCGCTGCCCGCCCCCGCCCTCGAGCAGGTCGTCACGGCCGTCAAGGGCCTGGACATGGAGGACGTGCGCGCCCAGCTCGCGGCCCAGCAGGCCACCGCCGAGGCCCCGGGCCCGACTGCCTGAGGGTTCAGACCCGTCGAGAGCGGCGGGCGTCCACGGCAGCGTCCACGGACGCCGCCGTGAGCTCGTGGTCGATCGCGACGGCAGCGCGGTGACCCGCGGCCGCCGCCGCGACGACCTGGGCGCCCAGATCGCTGACGTTGCCCACCGCCCACAGACCGTGCACGCCCGTGCGGCCCTGGTCGGTGCTCGAGGCCTCTTCCCCGAACGCGTCGGCCTGGACCGGCACGCCGAGGTCCGCGAGCAGCTCGTCGTGAGCTCGTAGCCTGGGTTGGACCACGACGGCATCGCACGGCACGTGGCTTCCGTCCGCGAGCGCGACCGCTGTCAGCCGGCCCGTGCTCTGGGCGGCGCCCGCGAGGTCGCGGCGCGGCGCGGGGGACCCCGGGAGCGCGCTCGGGACGAGGTGACGGGCCGGCCCTGCCCTCACGCCGATGTCCATGGCGTCGAGGCGTTCGAGGACCTCCGGTCCCAGGTCCTCCGGCTCGAGGCCGTGCAGCACGACCTGGACGGACGAGGTCCACTGACGCAGCGTGAAGGCCTTGTCGATCTCCTCCGACGCCGTGACGAGGACCACCACCCGTTCTCCGCTGTGCTCCCAGCCGTGGCAGTACGGGCAGTGCAGCACCTCACGGCCCCACCGCTCGGCGAGACCAGGGATCTCAGGTAGCTCGTCGCGCAGGCCCGTCGCCACCACCACGTGCCGCGCGAGCAGCGTCGTCCCGTCTGCCAGGCCGACGTGGAAGCCGTCCGAGGCCGTCCGCAGGCTCGTGACCCGTCCCGCCCGCAGCACACCGCCGTAACGTGCCACCTCGTCTCGCCCTCGGCGCCGCAGGTCCTCCGGGGAGGTGTCGTCCAGCCCCAGGTACCCGTGGACGTGGGGCGCAGCGGCGTTGCGGGCCTCCCCGGCGTCGACCACGACGACACGCCGTCGAGCACGGGCCAGCACCAGGGCTGCGCTGAGGCCTGCCGGCCCACCACCCACGACCAGGACGTCGAGCACGTCCGGTCTGCTGCTCACGTCCTCTGCGCAGGTGCGTCACCGCGCGGGCGGTCTCCCGACGCGGTGAGCTGCTCCTGCGCCCGGGCTCGCTCGGCCTCGTCCTGCGCGGCGAGGGCCTGGCGGGCCCGGACCTGCTGCAAGGTGGCTGTGCGCTCCGACCTGCCCCGGCCGATGAAGCTCACGAACCAGTGCAGCAGCGTGGTCACGCGGTTCTTGAAGCCGATGAGGTAGAACACGTGCACGCCGAGCCACAGCACCCAGGCGATCAGCCCGGACACCTCGCGGCCGCCGACCTCGGCGATCGCGTAGAACCGCGAGACGGTGGCCATGCTGCCCTTGTCCTGGAAGCGGAACGGCCGACGCTGGGTCTCTCCGCGCAGACGCCGCGAGATCTCCCCGGCGGCGTGCTTGCCGCTCTGCATCGCGACCTGCGCGACCCCGGGCAGGTCGTCCAGGGCCATCATGTCCCCGATGACGAAGACCTCGGGGTGGCCCGGCAGCGTGCAGTCGGGCTCGACCCGGACCCGCCCCGCGCGGTCGGTCTCGGCCCCGGCCCGCTCGGCGAGCTGAGCACCCAGGGGAGAGGCCGCGACCCCCGCGGCCCAGACCTTGCACCGGGTGGCGATCCTGCTCGTGCTGCCGTCCTGGGCGCGCAGGTCCAAGCCGTCGGCGTCCACCCCGGTGACCATCTGGCCGAGCCGTACCTCGACCCCGAGGTTCTCCAGCTGGGCGGTGGCCGCGCGGGAGAGCTTGTCGCTGAAGGCCCCGAGCATGGTCGGGGCGGCGTCCACCAGGACGATGCGGCTCCGCCGCGGGTCGATGTGACGGAAGTTCCCCCGCAGAGCCCGGTGGGCGAGCTCGGCGATCTGGCCGGCCATCTCGACCCCGGTCGGGCCCGCCCCGACGACGACGAAGGTCAGGAGCTTCTCGACCTCCTCGGGGTCCGCGCTGAGCTCGGCGAGCTCGAAGGCCCCGAAGATCCTGCCGCGCAGCTCGAGGGCGTCGTCGATGCTCTTCATGCCGGGCGCGTAGCGCGCGAAGTGGTCGTTGCCGAAGTAGGACTGCCCGGCCCCGGCGGCCACGACGAGGGAGTCGTAGGAGGTCGTAGTGGTGCCGCCCGGGGAGGTCGAGGTCACGACCTGCCGTTCGAGGTCGACGTCGGTCACCGTGCCGAGGAGCACGCGGGCGTTGCGCTGGCGGCGGAGCACCTCGCGGGTCGCCGGGGCGACCTCGCCCTCGGACAGGATGCCTGTGGCCACCTGGTAGAGCAGGGGCTGGAACAGGTGGTGGCCGGTGCTCGCGACCAAGGTCACCGCGACCCCGGGCTCGCGGGCCAGGGCTCTGGTGGTGAACAGGCCACCGAACCCCGAGCCGACGACGACGACGTGATGGTGGCCGTCGGGGCTGCGGCCGGGCAAGGACTGGGGCGCGCGCGGCATGCTGGGCTCCTCGGATCGGGTTCCTCGACGGTAAGGGGGTGGGCGCCATGGCGCGCGTCGTGACGGAGGCGGGCTCTCCGCTCGAGGTGGTGCTGCTCGCGGACACGCACTGGCCGCGTCGCGCCAGAGAGCTGCCGGACGAGGTGTGGGAAGCGGTCGAGCGGGCCGACCTCGTGGTGCACGCGGGGGACTGGGTGGACCTGCGGCTGCTCGACGAGATCGAGGAGCGGTCCCGGACACTCCTGGGCTGCTGGGGCAACAACGACGGACCCGAGATCCGCGCCCGTCTGCCTGAGGTCGCTCGGGCCGAGGTGGCCGGGGTGCGGGTGGGCGTGGTCCACGAGACGGGGCCGCGAGGCGGACGCGAGGCGCGGATGGACGCCGCCTACGCCGAGGAGCTCGACCTGCTCGTCTTCGGCCACAGCCACATCCCGTGGGACACCACCACTCCGCGCGGGCTGCGTCTGCTCAACCCCGGGTCGCCGACCGATCGGCGCCGTCAGCCGCACAAGACGTGGATGAGCGCGCGGGTCGGCGCCGGCCTGCCGGGGTACGCCGAGGTGGTGCTGCACCGGGTGGGTGAGCGGGTCTGACCCGTGGATGGAAGGGAACTCGCCCGACAGCGGGTCGTGCTCGGCGGGTCAGTCTGCTGCCCGGTCGACCCCACCGGCCGGGACGCCGGGGTCGGGGTCGGGGTCGAACGGGAAGCCCGGGTCCGCCTCGACGACGTCGACGAGCTGCCCGATGCGCGTGAGGTCGAGCAGGAAGCGGACGAGCTCGGGGGGGTCGATGAGCTGGAGCCTGTCCGGGGCCCGGGCCGAGAGTCGCGCGAGCATCGAGACCCCGGAGGAGTCCATGAAGGTCACTCCACGGGTGTCGATCTCGATCGGGAGGGAGGCCTCGAGGGCCTCGTCCATCGCTTCGCTGATCTCCCCGCGCAGGGCGACGTCGATCTCCCCGGTGAGCACGAGGCGGGCGCGGGAGCTCGAGAGGAAGAGTGCGACCGAGCCTTCGCCCTCGGGCAGGGATCCGGGGCTGTGGTCGTGGGCCATGAGCCTCCGCAGGCAGCGATGATCGGCTGGCCGCGCTGCTGGACCTCCACCGACTGTAGACGGTCGGGGCGCGGGTGTCGCCGAGATGCGGTTCAGGTGCGGTCGTGGCCCTCGGGGGAGGCCGGGACGAGCGCCACGGCGGTCACGATCTCGGCGGCGAGGTCGCGCAGCTTGGCGTTGCGGTGCTGGGACGCGGTGCGGAGGACCTCGAAGGCGGCCTCGGGTCCGCACCGGCTCTGGGCCATGATCACCCCGATCGCCTGGTCGATCACCGCCCGGGAGCGCAGCGCCGTCTCGAGCTGCTCGGTGAGCTCGGCCTGCTGGGCGAGGCGCACGGCGAGCCGCAGAGCACGGGCCGCCTCGCCGGCGAACCGCCGCGCCACCGCGATGGTGGCCGCGTCGAAGGTCCCCGGCTCCTCCGAGTACATGTTCAGCGCCCCCGTCGCACGATCGTGACCGCCGAGCGGCACCGCGAGGCAGGACCGCAGCCCGAGGGGCAGGACGTGCGCGCGGTAGGCCGGGAAGCGCCCCTCCGACGCGAGGTCGACGACGAGCACCTCCGTCCCGGCGCGGAGGGCGGTCAGGCACGGCCCCTCGTTCAGGCCGTACTGGAGCTCGTCGTAGCGCGAGGTCCTGTCATCGCTGGTGGCGACGGTGACCTCGCGCCGTTCCCGGGCGAGGGTGATGCCCGCCGAGACCCGGCCGTTGAGGGCCTCCGCGGTCAGGAGCACCAGCCGGTCGAGGAACTCCTGCACGTCGGCGGTGTCGAGCGCGAGGTCCTGGAGGTCGGCGCTCGCGGGGTCGGGAGACTGCTCGGCCTGCGTCGCTGTGGGGCTGCTGTGCCCATCGATGCTCATCAGACCTCCGTCGAGGCGTGGGCGAGGCGCCGTCGTCTGCCCCCGTGGACCGATCTACGTCGGCCTCCATGGTGCGTCTACGGACGCGACGGGGCATCCCGGAACCTCCGGTGGCGGGTGGACGAGGACCTGCTTAGCGTGAGGGCACCGCAGGCCGAGACGGCCACGGCGGCGAAGGACCGACGCAGGAAACGTGTCGGCGCAATCCTCGAGCTCTCGAGGGTGGCGCGGCCATCCTGCGCGCAACCTCCGAGACCTCGAGAACCACAGCGAGGTTCGCAGGCCCGAGGGCCGCACATCGGAGGTCTCCCATGTTCTTCCACCGTCAAGAGCTCCAGCACAAGGCCAGCCCCGACCGTCCCGACGCCGTCTACGCCCGCAAGCTCCAGGAGGTGCTCGGCGGGCAGTACGGCGAGATCACGGTGGCGATGCAGTACGGGTTCCAGTCGTGGAATGCCCACATGCCGGGCAAGTACCGGGACCTGCTCTTCGGCATCGGTGCCGAGGAGATGGGCCACGTCGAGATGCTCGCGACGATGATCGCGCAGCTCCTCGAGAAGGCCCCCGTGGGCGCGACCGAGAAGGCCATCCAGGACGACCCGACGGTCGCCGCGGTGATCGGTGGAACCGACTTGCAGCACGCGATCGTCGCCGGGGCCGGTGCACGCCCGGTCGACAGCATGGGCAACCCCTGGTCCGCGGGCTACATCACGGCCAGCGGCAACCTGCTCGCCGACTTCACGGCCAACGCCAACGCCGAGATGCAGGGCCGTGTGCAGGTCGCGCGGCTCTACCACATGACCGATGACGCCGGGGTCCGGGACCTGCTCTCGTTCCTCCTGGCCCGGGACACGATGCACCAGAACCAGTGGGTCGCCGCGGCCAGGGAGCTGCAGGAGGAGGGGTACGAGCAGCTGCCCGTGCCCAGCAACTTCCCTCAGCGCAAGGAGGCCACCGAGGTGTCCTACGAGTACATCAACTTCTCCGACGGCAAGCATGCGGGCGAGGGCTCCTGGGCGAGCGGCCCGACCCCCGACGGCAACGGCGAGTTCAGCTACCGCGAGACCCCGGAGAAGGGCGTGCCGATGCCGCCGCCCACCCGCCCCGACGCCCGGTTCTACGGCACCACGGACCTGCCGAACATCGTGGAGAAGGCCGCCGGCACCGTCCAGGACAAGCTCAAGAAGGACTGACCTGCTCTGCGAAGGAGAGACACCATGACGTACAGCACCAGCGGGACCCCGTCCACGGGCGGGGCCCAGGGATCGACCAAGCAGGAGGCACGGGAGCAGGCCGAGGGCGTCGCGCACAGCGCAGCCGACTCAGCTCGTGGGCTGGCCGGTGAGGCGCGGTCCGAGGCCGGCGAGGTGACCAAGGAGGCGGGCCGCCAGGCCCGGGACCTGCTCGACCAGGCGCGCAGCGAGCTCGTCGGCCAGGCCGGTGCCCAGCAGACCAAGGTCGCCGAGGGCCTGCGTGGCCTGGGCAGCGAGCTCGGCTCGATGGCTGACAGCGCCGAGGGCGGCGGTGGGCTCGGCGCCGACCTCGCTCGGCAGGCGGCCTCGCGGGCTGACACCGCCGCGGGGTGGCTCGAGGACCGCGAACCCGGCTCCCTCGTCGACGAGGTCAAGGACTTCGCACGACGCCGGCCAGGGGTGTTCCTCGCGGTCGCCGCGGGCCTGGGGGTCGTCGCCGGGCGGCTGACCCGTGGCGCCAAGGACGCGCCGTCGAAGGACGACGGGGACCAGGGCCTCGGCGGCACACGTCAGGCGAGCACCGGTCAGGCCAGCACATCTCAGGCCAGCACGGTGCAGGGCGGGGCGCACCGAGCCCCGGGTGCTCCGTCGACCCCCGGCACGACGCCGGCCCCGGCCGCCTCGCCGGCCACCTCGACGCCGGGACAGGCCCCGATCGCTCGCACACCGGCTGGCACGGCACCTGCCAGCCCCGGCGTCGGCACGGCGACGGGCGACCCGGTCTCGGGTCTCGAGCAGGGGAGGACGCCATGAGCTCCACCACTGGCGCCGGTACCGGGACGGGCAGCGAGGGCCATGAGCAGCCGAGTCTCGGTGAGCTGCTCGGGCGCATCAGCGAGGACGTCTCGACCTTGATGCGCCAGGAGGTCGCCCTGGCCAAGGCCGAGCTCTCCGAGTCGGCCACGAGGGCGGGGAAGGGGGCGGGGATGCTGGCTGGTGCCGGCCTGGCAGGCCACATGCTCCTCCTCTTCCTGTCCGTGGCCCTCTGGTGGGGGCTCGGTCACCTGATCGACCTGGGCTGGTCGGCCCTGGTCGTCGCCGTGCTCTGGGGTGCCGTCGCGGCGGTGCTCGCCCTCAAGGGGCGTGCCGAGATCACGGAGATCACGGGCGCCCCGCGGACGATGGAGACCGCCAAGAAGATCCCTGACGCACTGCAAGGACATGAGGAGAGAAACCGATGAGCACCGACCCGGACCAGATTCGCGCCGACATCGAGCGGACTCGTGCCGATCTCAGCCAGGACGTCGACGCCCTCGAGGACAAGGTGAGCCCGAGCAGCATCGCGCAGCGCAAGACCGAGCAGGTGCGCGGCGCTGTCGGCTCGGTCAAGGAACGCGTGATGGGCAGCGCCCACGACGCGAAGGACTCGGTCCGCAGCAAGCAGCAGGAGAGCTCCTCACCCGGGGAGGTCGCGCACGGCCTGCAGAGCACCCTGCGGGAGAAGGCGGAGGGCAACCCGCTTGCCGCTGGCCTGATCGCCTTCGGCGTGGGGTGGTTGGCGAGCTCGCTGCTGCCCACGAGCAAGGCCGAACGCGACGCGGGCGCCCGACTGAAGGAGCAGGCCTCGGAGCACTCCGAGCAGCTCAAGGACGCGGCCTCGTCCGTGGTCGACGACCTGCGCGCCCCCGCTCAGGACGCGATGTCCGCCGTCCAGGACCGGGCGCGCGAGGCGGCCACGACTCTCAAGGACGACGGCACGGACGCAGCACAGGGCCTGCGAGATGACGCGACCCAGGCCAAGGAGCACGTGCAGGAGTCGCGCGGTCAGAGCTGACGGAGAGCTCGTCCGGGACGGGGTGGCCGCGCTCAGGACGCGCGGTCGCCCCGTTCTGCCGAGCGAGGCCCTCGATGGGCACCCGCACGGGTCATGCGCTGCTCCGGTCCTGGAAGCGGGTACCGTCCTGCGCGGGACGCCCGCTGACCTGCTCGACGATGCGCGCGGCGAGGGTGCGGAGCTTGACCTGCCGACGACTGGCCTCCTTGCGCAGCACGTCCATCGCCTGGTCGGCGCTGCACCGGTCGCGCGCCATGAGCACGCCGAGGGCCTGGTCGATGACGGCGCGGGTGTCCAGCGCGGTGCGCAGGTCCTCCACCGAGTGCCGGGTGAGCTCCCGCCGCTGGCGGAGGGAGAGGGCGTGCGCGACGTCCCGGACCAGGTCGATGGCGTCCCGGGGGGGCCCGGCCTGGGGCCACGCCTGCGAGGGTGCGCAGGAGTAGATCGTGAGCGCCAGGGTCGTGCCGGTCGTCGTGGCAGCCGGGACGATGCTTGCCGCCCGGAAGCCCTGCCGCAGGGCGACGGTGCGCCAGGCCCGCCACGGGGCGCTCGCCACGTCCTCGACGAGCGCGGCCTCGCGCCGGGCAAGGACGGCCACCGCGGGGGAGATGCCCTCGGGGTCGAGTGCGCGCTCGCACTCGGTGGTCGCCTCGCTGCACCCGGCGACATCGAGGCCGCCGCGCCGTCGCACCGTGAGGCCGACGCCGTAGGGCGTACCGAGCTCGGTGGAGAGGGAGCGCGCGACCCCCTGGGCGAAGTCCGAGAGGTCGGCGTGCGGTGCCGTGAGAAGTGTCAGGAGGGCCGAGCCGAGGTCGTGGCGCGGCTTGTCGGGGGAGGGCATGGGTCGCTGCTCCGGACGTTCGATCCGGTCACGCGCGACTTCCTCACCGTGACTCGTCCACGGTGACCCAGGTCAGCCCGCAGCGCCACTCGTACGGCGGAGGGCCACCGGGGCGCGCCGACAAGGCGGCCCCGGCGATCCCTCCGGGGCGACGCCTTGCCTGCGTCGGTCGTGCGGCCCGCCCAGACGTGGGCGGGGTCGTTCAGCGGCCGGTGATCCGGCCCAGGGTCAGGCGCGGCCGGAGCCGGCCCGACGGTCCTTGTCGGGCCACAGCGCGATCGCGAGACCGGCCAGGGTGCTGACGATGTGCAGCCCGTTGTCCGCCCCGTTGATGTTGAGGATGTTCAGGTCCGGGTCGTCCGCGACGATCAGGCCGTAGACCGAGGTTGCGCCGTAGACGATCGCGAGGAGCCATCCGTAGGCCCTGGCGCTCGACCGCTTGCTCCACATCACGACGCCGAGCACACCGATCAGCAGGTGCACGATGTTGTGCAGCGGGTTGATGGCGAAGCCGAGCAGGGTCTGGGAGTGGTCGTGCTCGGTGAAGTCGTCGAAGCCGGTGATGAAGAACCCGACAACGCCGATGAGCAGGTAGACCGCTCCGATGGCGAGAGCGAGCCACTGGTACGGCGCCCGGTCGGGGCGCGTGGCCTGGGTCGGGTGGCGGGTGGGTTGCTGGGACATCTGGACCTCCTGGGATCGAGTAGGTCGTCCCAGGGTGATGCCGCCTGCCCTGCCCCGCATCTGGTGGACAGGTGCGGGGCAGGCCGAGGTGCGCGAGGCGGGAGTCGAACCCGCACGCCCGAGGGCACCAGGACCTAAACCTGGCGCGTCTGCCATTTCGCCACTCGCGCTCAGAGGGAGCCTAGGGCCCCGGTCCCGGCGGGGGTAGCCGTCGCCAAGTGCAGGGCGCGAACCATCCTCAGGCGATCCCGAGGTCTCGGCGAAGCTTGGCGACGTGCCCGGTGGCTCGCACGTTGTACTGCGCGAGCTGGACCTTGCCCTCCTCGTCGAGGACGACCGTGGAGCGGATGACGCCCTCGACGGTCTTGCCGTAGAGCTTCTTCTCGCCGAAGGCGCCCCACGCCGTCAGCACCGTGCGGTCGACGTCCGAGGCCAGCGGGTAGGTGAGCGCGGCGCTCTGGGTGAACTCGTCCAGCCGGGGCACCGGGTCGGGGGAGATGCCGAGCACCGTGTACCCCGCGCCTTGCAGCGTCTCGAAGGAGTCGCGGAAGTCGCAGGCCTGGGTGGTGCAGCCCGGGGTCATGGCCGCGGGGAAGAAGAAGACCACCACACGCTGGCCACGCAGGTGAGACAGGGTGATCGTGCCACCGTCGGCCGTCGGCAGGGTGAAGTCGGGGGCGAGGTCACCGGGGCTGAGGCGCGGCATGGTTCTCCTTCGTGACGGGGGGCCCAGCGTACCGAGTACGGTGCGCGGGTGAGCACGCCTGATCTCTCGTCCCCGCCCTCCGGTCGGTCCGCCTCGAGCCCTCGCCCGGAGGCCCACCCGCCGATCCGGATGCTGCACGACAGGGTCCTGGTGCAGATGGACGCCGAGTCCTCCGAGCGGCTCTCGACCTCGGGGATCGTCATCCCTGCGACCGCCTCGGTGGGCAAGCGCCTGGCGTGGGCGTTGGTCGTCGCCACCGGCCCCCACGTGCACCAGGTCACCCGAGGGGACCGGGTGCTCTTCGACCCCGAGGAGCGTGCCGAGGTGGAGCTGCACGGCAGCGACTACGTGCTGCTCCGGGAACGCGACCTGCACGGCGTCGCAGAGCCCGAGGCCACCGGTCAGCGGACCGGCCTCTACCTGTGACCCGCCACCTGCGATAGTCAGCCTGCAGTCCGGCGTCCCTGTGCCTCCGACGGGGTGATGCTCGCGCGTCACCGTTGCGGAACGGGCCCCCGGGTGGTGCAGTTGTCCTGGAGAGCCCCGATCGGTGGTCGGGGCCGGAACGGAGGTGGCCGCGTGGTCGTCGACAAGATCGCCCCGCACGACGGAGAAGAGGTCGACTCCTCGACCGTGCCCGAGGACGAGGCCTCGCAGGAGGTCATGAGCCTGCTCAGCCAGCACGTGCCGCTGGCTCTGCTGGCCGACCTGGCGGTGCCCAGCGGGCCGGCCTCCCCTCAGATCCTCGAGGACGAGGGCCTGCCCGACGTCGCCTGGTGGGAGGGCGAGGACGCGTCCAGCGAGGCCGAGGAGACCGACGAGCAGAGTGGGGACGCGACCGGCTGACCGTCGAGAACCACCACCGGCGCGGGGCTCCAGCGGGTTCCGGGCGGGTGCCGGTCGCCGGTTTCTCACCAGCCCCGACCTGGTGGTAGCCTCTTGCACCGCGCGCCATTAGCTCAATTGGCAGAGCAGCTGACTCTTAATCAGCGGGTTCGGGGTTCGAGTCCCTGATGGCGCACAGTCAAGGGCCCCTCATCTGCGGAAATGCAGGAGAGGGGCCCTTTCTCATGGGCCGCTCGGTCTGAGCCTGTCACCGCCCCACGTACGCCGCGAGGTGCTGTCCGGTGAGGGTCGTGCCGTCGGCCACGAGGTCCGCCGGGGTGCCCTCGAAGACGACGCGGCCGCCGTCGTGCCCGGCGCCGGGTCCGAGGTCGATGATCCAGTCCGCATGGGCCATGACGGCCTGGTGGTGCTCGATCACGACCACCGAGGTGCCCGAGTCCACGAGCCGGTCGAGCAGCCGGAGCAGCTGCTCGACGTCAGCCAGGTGCAGACCCGTGGTGGGCTCGTCCAGGACGTAGATTCTTCCCTTCCCCGCCATCTGGGTGGCGAGCTTGAGCCGCTGGCGCTCGCCCCCTGAGAGGGTGGTCAGAGGCTGGCCAAGAGTCAGGTAGCCGAGCCCGACGTCGGCGAGCCGGTCCAGGATCGTGTGGGCGGCCGGGGTGCGGGCCTCGCCGGTGCTGAAGAAGGACTCTGCCTCGGTCACCGGCATGGCCAGTACCTCGCTGATGTCCCGACCACCGAGGCGGTACGCGAGGACCGAGGCCTGGAACCGCCTGCCCTCGCACTCCTCGCAGGGCGACTCGACGGTGGCCATGACCCCCAGGTCGGTGTAGATCACTCCCGCTCCGTTGCACACCGGGCAGGCACCCTCGGAGTTCGAGCTGAACAGCGCAGGCTTGACGCCGTTGGCCTTGGCGAAGGCCTTGCGGATCGGGTCGAGCAGCCCGGTGTAGGTCGCCGGGTTGCTGCGGCGGGAACCGCGGATGGCCCCCTGGTCGACCGTGACCACGCCGTCGCGACCGGAGACAGAGCCATGGATCAGCGAGCTCTTTCCTGAACCGGCCACCCCTGTGATCACGACCAGCACTCCCAGCGGGATGTCGACGTCCACCTCCCGCAGGTTGTGGCTGGTGGCCCCGCGGACCTCGAGGGCCCCGGTGGGTTCCCGCACCGACTCCTTGAGGGAGGAACGGTCGTCCAGGTGCCGCCCGGTGAGGGTGCCGCTCGCCCGCAGCCCGGCCACCGTGCCCTCGAAGACGACCTCGCCTCCTGCGGTCCCGGCGCCGGGACCGAGGTCGACGACGTGGTCGCCGATGGCGATGGTCTCCGGCTTGTGCTCGACGACCAGCACCGTGTTGCCCTTGTCGCGCAGGCGCAGCAGCAGGTCGTTCATCCGCTGGATGTCGTGCGGGTGCAGGCCGATCGTCGGTTCGTCGAAGACGTAGGTCACGTCGGTGAGCGCGGAGCCCAGGTGGCGGATCATCTTGGTGCGCTGCGCCTCGCCCCCGGACAGCGAGCCGGCCGGACGGTCCAGCGACAGGTAGCCCAGGCCGATCTCGACGAAGGAGTCGAGGGTGTGCTGCAGCCCGGTCAGGAGCGGGGCCATGCCCGGCTCGTCGAGGTCACGCACCCACGCGGCCAGGTCGCTGATCTGCATCTGGCAGGCGTCGGCGATGCTGATGCCGAGGATCGTCGAGGACCGGGCGGCCTCGCTGAGGCGCGTGCCCTCGCAGTCGGGGCAGGTGGTGAAGGCCACGGCCCGCTCGACGAAGGCGCGGATGTGGGGCTGCAGGCTCGCGACGTCCTTGGACAGCATGGACTTCTGGATCCGGGGCACGAGCCCCTCGTAGGTCAGGTTGATGTTGTCGACCTTGATCTTGCGGGGCTCGCCGTAGAGGAACTCCTGGCGCTGCCTCGGGGTGAAGGTCGAGACGGGGACGTCGGCGGGGACGACCGCGCCGAAGATGCGCCCGTACCAGCCGTCGGCGCTGTACCCCGGCACCGTGATGGCCCCGTCGTCGAGGGACTTGGTCTCGTCGACCAGCTGGGTCAGGTCGACCTCGCTCACGTGGCCCATGCCATCGCAGCGCGGGCACATGCCCCCGGTGATCGAGAAGCTGCGCACCTCGCTCGTCTGCCGGCCGCCCTTGTCGAGCTTGACCCGGCCCGAGCCGCTGATCGACGCGACGTTGAAGGAGAAGGCCTGGGCCGAGCCGATGTGCGGGGTGCCGAGCCGGCTGAACAGGATGCGCAGGAGCGCGTTGACGTCCGTGGCGGTGCCGACCGTCGAGCGGACGTTGGCGCCCATGCGCTCCTGGTCGACGATGATCGCGGTGGTCAGCCCCTCGAGGAGGTCGACGTCGGGCCGGGCCAGGGAGGGCATGAAACCCTGGAGGAAGGCGCTGTAGGTCTCGTTGATCATGCGCTGGGACTCGGCGGCGATGGTGCCGAAGACCAGGGAGCTCTTCCCCGAGCCGGAGACCCCCGTGAAGACGGTGAGGCGGCGCTTGGGGATCTCGACGTTGACGTCCTTGAGGTTGTTCTCCCGTGCGCCCTGCACACGGAGGAGGTCGTGGCTGTCGGCAACGGTTGTGTCCTGGATCACAGCGGGGATCTTTCCATGGGCCCCTGACACTGCCTAGGCCTGGACCCGCCCGAGGCCGGACCTCGCCGAGGACCGACCTCACCCGGCTGCGACCGGCAGCCCGGTGGGGGTGCGCCCTGCGGCCCGCAGGACGACGATGGCTGTCGTCGCCCACCGTGGAGGAACCGATGACCAGCTCGCCAGCCCCCGCCAGCTCCGCGTCCAGCAGCCCCGGACCCACCGAGACCGATCACCGCACCTACGACGTCGTCGTGCTGGGCGGTGGGGCGGTCGGTGAGAACGCCGCCGACCGGGCCGGCCGTGGCGGTCTCACCGTCGTCGTCGTCGAGGCCGAGCTGGTCGGGGGCGAGTGCTCCTACTGGGCCTGCATGCCCTCCAAGGCCCTGCTGCGCCCTGGGGCCGCGCTCGAGGCCGCGCGCGCGGTCGACGGGGCGGCGCAGGGCGTGACGGGGATGCTCGACGTCGGTGCGGTGCTCGCTAGGCGTGACTCCTTCGCGAGCGGCTGGGACGACGCGGGCCAGGTGCAGTGGCTCGAGACCACGGGCATCGACCTGGTGCGCGGCCACGCCCGCCTGACAGGGCCCCGCACCGTCGAGGTGCACCACGAGGGCCAGGCCACGACGATCACCGCGCGGTGCGCCGTCATCGTGGCGACCGGCAGCGAGCCGGTCGTCCCCGAGGTCCCGGGCCTGGCCGAGTCGCAGCCCTGGACCAGCCGGGAGGCCACCGCGGCGCAGGAGGTCCCGGCCTCGCTGGTGGTGCTCGGCGGCGGGGTGGTCGCCACCGAGATGGCCACGGCCTACGCCGACCTCGGTTCGACCGTCACGGTGCTGGTCCGGGGGGATCGGCTGCTCAGCGCGATGGAGCCGGCGGCGGGGGAGGCCGTCACGGCCGGTCTCCGCGCCCGCGGCGTGGACGTGCGGTTCAGCACCAGCCCCACCCGGGTCACCCGCCGCGGGTCGGGGGTCGAGGTCGAGACCGAGGCGGGGGTCGTCACGGCCGAGGAGGTGCTCGTCGCGACAGGACGGCGCCCGCGCAGCGGCGACCTCGGCCTGGAGAACGTCGGGCTCGAGCCAGGCGCCCCCGTGGCGGTCGACGACAGCATGCACGTCGCTGCGGTCGCCGACGGGTGGCTGTACGCGGTCGGGGACGTCACCGGCAGGGTCGCGACCACCCACCAGGGCAAGTACGACGCGCGCGTCGCCGGGGACGTCATCGCGGCGCGGTTCGGCGCTGCAGCGCAGGAGGAGGCCGACGGTCACGTCGAGCCGGCGGCCGCCGAGTCGCAGCCCGCGTGGAGCCGCTACCGCGCGACGGCGGACCACGGCGCCCTCACCCAGGTCGTGTTCACCCGTCCCGAGGTCGCCTCGGTCGGGCTGACCGAGACCGCCGCCGTCGAGGCGGGTCACGCGGTCCGGCGGGTCGAGGTGCCCTTCTCCTCGGTCGCCGGGGCGGCCCTGGCCCGGGACGAGGTCGAGGGACGCGCGATCCTCGTGGTCGACACCGAGCGTGAGGTCGTCCTCGGCGCCACCTTCGTCGGGCCCGAGGTCGCGGAGCTGCTGCATGCCGCGACCATCGCCGTGGTCGGCGAGGTGCCCTTGCCCCGGCTCTGGCACGCGGTCCCGCCCTACCCGACCGTCAGCGAGGTGTGGCTGCGCCTCCTGGAGGAGTACGGGCTCTGAGGCGGCGCTGGACGAGAGGCGCGCCTGGACGAGACGAGGGGCCCCGGTGCTGATGCACCGGGGCCCCTCGTGGTCTGTCGCGCTCGTCAGGCCCCGAGGGCCGCGTCGGAGGAGAACACCAGGCCGACGGCGATCTCGCCCTGCTGCAGGGCCGTCTTGGTCAGCGGACCACCCGCGTCGAGGGAGGTGAACTCGTCGATCTCGAGCCCGTAGACCTCCTCCAGGCCGGGCTGGCAGAACGGGCGCTCAGGGCACTCGGGCGGCCCGCCCAGGGTGATCGCGCAGCTCTCGGCGAGATCGCTGAGGGTCGTGACCCCGTACTCGTCGGCGAAGGCCGTCGTCACCGCGAAGGCGTTCTGGTCCTGGGCGGCCGAGGGCTCGCCGAAGACGAGGCCGACCTCCGCGCCCAGCTCGGTGAGCGCCGCGGTCGTGGCCTCGAGGTCCGAGCTCGCCACGGCCTCGGCGTCGGCCCCGTTGACGCTCTGGTTGATGAACTCGGTCACGGTGCCCACGTACTCGGGGATCACCGTGAGGGTGCCGTCCTGCAGGGCCGGCATGTACGTCTCGCGGTTGCCGATGGTCTGCGTGGACGCGTCGTAGCCCGCGGCGCTCAGCACTCCCGCGTAGAGCTCGGCGAGGGTCGCGCTCTCGGAGAAGTTGCCGGCGCCGACCACGACGCTCGCGCCGTCCCCGACGTCCTCCTGCTCGGTCAGGCCCTCGGCCTCGAGGAACTCGGCGGCGACCTCGGTGGAGGTCTGGCGCTCGACGTCGACCGCGCGGTTGAGGCCGATGAGGATGTCGGTGTCGAGGGCTGCGGACACCTGGTCCAGCAGGTCGATCATCTGGTCGTCCTCGGCCACGGCCTCGGCGTTGACCGCGGGGATGATGTTGTCGACGGTCTGCAGGCCCAGGTCGTCCTCGAGGACGACGAGCTCCTCACCGGCGATGGGTGCGCAGACCTCCAGGTTCGCCTCGGTCGAACCACCGGCCTCGGGCTCGGGCTCGGTCCCTGAGGAGCCGGCGTCGCCGCAGGCCGAGACGAGCAGCAGGGCGCCGGCTGCAGCAGCGGCCAGGACGGGGCGGGGTACGCGCACGGAGATCTCCCAGATCGGTCGAGGGCGCATCTCGCGCCGTCGACCATTCGATCCCGGCCACTGCCAGGTCGGCAACCGGTGCGGGGCCGTCCAAGGTCACGTCCTGACAACGATCGAGCGCATGGGGGCGGGGGTGGCCAGTCGCTGGACCCCGGCCATGAGCACCTCGGCGACCAGGCACAGCACCGCGACGAGGAGCCCCCCCGCGAGCACCTCGCCGAAGCGTCGCGTGCCGAGCCCTGTGACGATGAGCGGCCCCAGACCGCCGCCGCCGACCAGGCCGGCCAGAGTGACGGTCGCGATCACCTGCACGACGGCGGTGCGCATCCCGGCGGCGATGAGCGGCAGGGCGAGGGGGATCTCGACCAGCAGGAGCGAGCGGCGCCCGGACATGCCCATGCCGCGGGCGGCGTCGCGGACGTCGGCGTCGACGCCGAGCAGACCCGCGCACGCGTTGGTGAGGATCGGGGGTATCGCGAAGATGGCGACGGCCAGGACGGTCGGGCGGTTGCCGAAGCCGATCGTCGTCGAGGCGAAGATCAGCAGCAGGGCGAAGGTCGGCAGGGCCCGCGACGCGTTGGCCACCACGACCACGACGCCGGTGCCCTTCCGCCGGTGCCCGAGCCAGATCCCCACGGGCAGCGCCACGGCCGCGGCAAGCAGCACCGCCAGTGCGGACATGCCCAGGTGCTCGCCGGTCCGTTCGAGGATCCCGTTGCGCCCGGTCCAGTTGAGCGGGTCGTTGAGCCAGCGGAAGGCCTGCTCGATGACCGAGTCGTTCATGCGGCCCTCCCGGTGCGGGTCCACGGCGTCATGAGCCGACCGAGGGCCAGGATCAGCAGATCGGCGACCACCGCGATGGCGACGGTCAGGACGGTCGCGGTGAGGATCTCGGCGCGGTAGCTGCTGTTGAACCCGCGGAACATCAGCTGCCCGAGCCCCCCGAAGCCCACCACCACCCCGATGGTCACCAGGGCCACGGTCGAGACGGTCGCGACCCGCAGGCCGGCGATCACCGCGGGCAGGGCGTTGGGCAGCTCGACTGTCAGGAGCATCCGGGCCCGGCCGTAGCCCAGCCCGCGGGCTGCGTCCCGCACGTCGGGGTCGACCCCTTCGAGGCCCACCACGATGTTGCGGACCAGGATGAGCAGCGCGTAGGCGACCAGACCGATGAGGACCGTCGTGCGCCCGATGCCGGTGAAGGGGGCCAGGATCGCGAACAGGGCCAGCGAGGGGATCGTGTACAGCGCCCCCGTGGCGCCGAGCACCGCGGTCGCGACCCGGGGTCGCCCGTGGGCCAGGACCGCGAGCGGGAGCGCGATCGCGAAGGCGATGACCATGGCCTGGATCGTCAGGGTGGTGTGCTGGCTGACGGCCGTGGTGATGTCCCCCCAGTTCCGCTCCACGTACGACCAGGAGAACCAGGGGTTCGCGACCGGTTCCATCGACGGGACGCTACCGCGAACTCTGGGATCCCGCGGTGTAGCGTCGCCACGCATGAGCTCCCAGCGGCCCGTCACCACCGGTGAGCCGGTGATCCGGTTCGAGCAGGTGCGCAAGGAGTACCCCGACGGCACGGTCGCCGTCGAGCACCTGGACCTCGAGGTCCGTGAGCACGAGCTCATGGTCCTGGTGGGCCCGTCCGGCTGCGGCAAGTCCACCACCCTGCGCATGGTCAACCGTCTGGTGGACCCGACCTCGGGGCGCGTCGTGGTCCAGGGCCGGGACGTCGCGACCACCGACCCTGTCGAGCTGCGGCGCCACATCGGCTACGTGATCCAGCACGTAGGGCTCTTCCCGCACCGCACCGTGGGCCAGAACATCGGCACCGTCCCGGACCTGCTGGGTTGGGACCGGGCCAGGGCCAAGCGGCGCACCGGGGAGCTGCTCGAGCTCGTGGGCCTGGACCCGGACACCTACACCCGCCGCTACCCCCACCAGCTCTCGGGTGGGGAGCGCCAGCGCGTGGGAGTGGCCCGGGCGCTCGCGGCCGACCCGCCCGTGCTCCTCATGGACGAGCCCTTCGGCGCCGTCGACCCGGCCGGGCGGCGCCGGCTCCAGCAGGAGTTCTGGCGCATCCAGCGCGAGCTCGGCACCACGGTCATGCTCGTGACCCACGACGTCGACGAGGCCGTGCGCCTGGGCGACCGGGTCGCCGTCTTCGCCCGCGGGGGACGTCTCGAGCAGCTCGGCGACGCGGTCGAGCTCCTGGCCCGCCCGGCCGGCCCCATGGTCGAGGACCTCGTCGGTCAGGGCCGCGCGGTCCGGCTGCTCGCGATCGGCGAGGTGACCCCGGCCGACGTCGTGCCCGCCCCCTCGGGGTTCACGCCCGTGACGCGTGTGCCGAGCCTGGCGCCGGCGGCTCCGTTGCGGGTCGGCTCGAGGCTCGACGAGGCCT
>NZ_JALPKN010000270.1 GCF_023630195.1 Actinotalea sp. C106
GCCACCGGGGTCGCCGCGCCGCGCTGCCCGGGCGGCGCCGGGGTGGTCGGTGCGCCGTGCGTGCCACGGGTGGGTTCGCTCGCGGTGGTCCGCCGCAGCACGTGCAGCACAGCGCCGTCGAGCAGGCCGGAGTCGCCGGTGCCGTAGAGGTCGACGTGCCGGCCGGTCGAGTCGACGACGGTGACCGAGGGGTCGGCGATCTCGATCTCGACCGCGCGCAGGGCCTCGTAGAGGGGGGCGCCGACGGGGACGGCGAGGTCGTACGAGCGGTCGCCGAGGACGATGCTGAGGCGGGTGCGCGCGTCGGGCACCGGCAGCTCCCCTCGGGCGTGGTGGGTCGACGGCCACATGCTAGGCCGCAGCGGCCGGCCCCCCGATCGAGGGACCGCCGGGGTGACCCGATCGGGTGAGTCACACCCGTCGGCCCGCGTGGTCGATCCACAGCGTGACGCCGAGGGTGGAATGTTCCTTCTGAGCCGCTATCTTGATCTCGCGCCCGTGGGGCGCTCGCCCCGACAGCTGCCGGGGTGGTCGATGGGCTCCACAGGGGGCTGGAGAGAGGGAGGTGACCCATGGCGGCTGAAGTCTCAGCAGCAGATGGTGCGCTCAAGGCTGGTGCGCAGGCCGTGGCGCAGTCGCGGGGCGAGCTGCAGCAGCAGCTCAAGGTCCTCGAGGGCAAGCTCGCCAACATCGGTGGGCAGTGGCAGGGCCAGGGCGCGGTGGCGTTCTCGACCCTGATGAACCGGTGGCAGCAGAACGCCACGACGATCATCAACTCGCTCAACGAGTTCGAGTCCAACCTGGTCTCCTCGCAGTCGACGTACACCGCGGCCGATGACCAGCAGTCCGCGGCCATGAACCGCCTCACCTCGCGCCTCGGCTGAGAAAGGACCACACCATGAGCAACCTCAAGGTCAACTTCGGTGCCCTGGCGACGGCCTCGGCCGACATCGTCAACGGTGCCAACCAGCTCGAGCAGACGCTCGCGAACATGGACCGCTCGCTCCAGCCGCTGCGGGCCAACTGGACCGGTGAGGCGTCGAACTCCTACGACGCCGCGAAGGCCAAGTGGACGGCTGCGATCAGCGACATGAAGCTCCTGCTCGCCGACGTGGGCCGCGCGGTCGACGCCTCGGGCCAGGACTACCAGACCACCGAGCGGGCCAACGCCTCGCGCTGGTGATCAGCATCACCGCTTGACCTGCGGGTCCGCCCCCCGGCTCAGACCGGGGGCGGACCCGCACCGCACGGGGCCTCGACGGCCCAGCAGATCAACAACACAGGCCTTAGGGGGCACGACGTGGTCGGCATGATGGCGCTCACTCCGCAGCTGGTGATGGCGAACGTGAGGCGGCTCGAGGCCTTGTTCCGCGAGCTCGGCACGTTGTCCGCACCCCTGGCCGAGGCCCGAGCCCAGCAGGGCCCCGGCAAGTGGAGCGCCATCCCGGAGTGCACCCAGTTCGGTCAGTACTACGCCCAGAACCTCGACGCCTTGGCGCACAACCTCGATCTCCTGAGCGCTGACATCGGCGTGGCGGCCCAGAACCTCCTGGACAACGCCCAAGCGATGGAGCAGATCGACGGCGCGGCACGCGAACGCCTCATGACTATCGTGCGTTCGGCCGAGGCCTCCGCCCCGGTCCCCACCACCGTCAGCACGCCGTACGACATCCCGGCTGGGCAGGACGACCTCTACAGCGCGCCCGAGCCCGAGGTCGCAACCGCTGCGGAGGACGTGAGAGTCTCGTTCGGCCGCACATCGTGAGGGCGAGAGCCAACCTGAGAAGCACTGTCCTCGCGACGATGCGCCCCTCCCTCCGCCGTATCGGCATCCCTGCAGTCACTCTCGCCCTCCTCGTGGTGCCCGGGAGCCCTGTTGCGGCCACTCTCGCCGAGCGGACGGCGGTGCCAGCGACCAGTCAGACCCCTGAGTCAGTCGAGGAAGGCCTCTGGTATGTCGACGCGGCGGGCTTGGACGAGGCCCACCGAGTCTCCACCGGTGAGGGCGTCACGGTGGCCGTCGTCGACACCCCCATCAACCCCGACGTCGCCGACCTGATCGGTGCCGACCTCCACGTGCATGAACCGGCGTTCTGTCGGGACGTGAATGTCGACGGCCAGTACGACCCTGCCCGGAGCACCGCCGCCGAGGCGGAGCATGGCACGCAGATGGCCTCGATCGTGGTGGGTACTGGCGCAGGGGCTGATGGACAGCCTGGGATCGCTGGGGTGGCGCCCGGGGCAACCGTGCGCCACTACGTCGCTCGTACGGGCCTCCAAGGTGGGTTCTGCGCTACTACCGAAGGCACTCCATCCGCAGGTCCGGCCCTACGGCAGGCTATCGATGACGGGGCGCAGATCATCTCGTTGTCGACCGGCGGCGCGATGCACACCGACGAGATCGCACAGATTGCTCGCGCTCTTCGCGAGGGGGTGATCGTGGTCTCTTCCCGACCCAACGATCCCATCCCCACCTACCCTCGGGATCTCGAGGAGTCCAACGGAGTGATCACGGTAGAGAGCGCCGCCTACGACGGATCCCTTGCGCCGGGCGCAACCGGAAGTCCCACCAAGGACGTCGTCGCACCTGGTGTGAGCATCCGCGGCCTCGTGGCCGGGCCAGACCAGAGCTGGCACGAGTACGGCACTAGTTCAGGAACCTCCAACGCCACTGCGTACACCTCCGCGGCGTTGGCACTGGTCTGGTCTGCTCACCCTGAGGCAACTGGCAACCAGATCATCCAGACGCTCTTGCGCCACACGTACCAGAACTCAGGGGAACTCACCCGCCACGACGACCTCATCGGCTACGGGTCGGTCTCCGTGCTCAACATGCTCGACGCCGATCCCACGTCCTATCCTGACGCCAATCCCCTCATCATCGGCGGCACTGACGCCTTGCCCAGCCTCGACGAGATCACCATGAACAGTGATGCTCCAGAGGCCAGCGTGGCGCCGGGGACCGTTGGCGCCGACTCGGATGCCTCAGGGGACACCGATCCACCAGCCCCCTCGGCAGGGACCGCCGGCAGTTTCCCCTGGTGGCTCGTTGCCGTCGCGCTCGCGCTCGTCGCCTTGCTGGTGGCCGTCTCACTGCTCAAGCGTCGCCGCACCCTCTCGTCCCCGACCATGTCACCGCCCCCTCCCGGAGGACATCCATGACGCGCCCATGCGAGGAACTCGCCCAGGCTGGAGAACTGCCCACGACCGCGCTGGGGGCGATCAACGACGAAATTGACAATCTCGGCTCTACCGCATCAACCCTGGGAGACGCAGCCCAGGACCTGACCGGTGTCCTGAACGACCTCGGAGTAGAAGGCCGCGCCGCGGACAGCGCTGCGATCGCGTTGGAGCAGGTTGTCGCCCGTGCAAGGCAGTACGTCTCCCTCCTCGAGGCCACTGCCAGCGCCGCATCGTCTGCCAGGTCCGCCCTACGCGATGCACGTTCTGCCTATGCTGCGCTGCCCGAAGACCAGATCCCGTCCTGGCAACGCCACACGATTCTCGCCGGGTCGGCCGTGGTCGGACCGCTCGGCCCACTCGTGGGCAACGAAGCAATGCAGTTCTTGAACCGTCGACAGCAGGAAGCCCGCGACGACGCAGCGCGCCCCGCCTTGATCGAACTCCGCAGAGCCATGCGCGACGCGGCCAAAGAACTGCCGAGGCTCGACCTGGACCACAACCCCGGGATCGGCTCGACGGCCGCCCGCGGTCAGTCGCCGGTGCCGACGCCGGTCCCTGCGGCCGGTGTCGGCACCGGTTACAACCCGATCACCGGCAGTGGTGCCGCCCTCCCCGCGACCACCACGACCTCGATCGGCTCTGGGCCGGGGACGACGAGCCCGGGGGTCGTGCTCGGTGGCGCGGCGGTCGGCACCGTAGCCGGTGGCCTCGCCTCCGGCGGCCGTCCCGCGGGCGGCACCGTGTCCTCGGGATGGTCGTCTCCTGGCGCCGGTTCGGGGTCGGGTTCCGCAGATGGCTCGTTGACCGGCTCGGTCCCAGGCAGCGGCTCCACCTCTGGTGCGGGTGGCACGGGCTCCTGGAGTGGCACCGCCGGGGGCGGCGCTGGGGGCGTCGGCGGAGCCTTGGCTGGCGGTGTGGCAGTCGGTGGGGCAGCCCTGGGGGCCGGGCTTGGACGGGGTGGCGCCCTCGGCGGTACCCACGTCGCGGGGAGCGGTGGGTCCACCGCTGGCCAGGGGGCGGGTTCTCGCGGCGGTACGTC
>NZ_JALPKN010000271.1 GCF_023630195.1 Actinotalea sp. C106
GCTCCGCCCCCCCACGCTCGGCCCCCCCATGCTCCGGGCCCCGCCTGAGCATCGTTGGGGTCGATCACGGTCACTATCCGCCCCTGGTCGACCCCGATCGATCTCCATCAACCGCGGTCGCGGCCCCTGCGCCCCGCGTCCCGGGGCCCGCGCCGGGCTGTGACCGGGACAACTGGCGCGCGCCTACCCGAAAGGCTCAGTCGGCGCCGCGTGCGGCCGATCAGGTAGTCATGCCGGCCCTTGGTGGGTCGGGAACCGTGCGTGGCCGCGACCCGGCCCGTGCACCACACCAGGGATGGGAATCAGTCGTGATCGTCGTGACACGCCTCAACGGGCCGCAGTTCGCGGTGAATCCCGACCTGCTCCAACGCATCGAGACGACGCCGGACACGATCCTCACCCTGATCGACGGCACCAAGTACATCGTCGCCGAGTCGATGGAGGAGGTCACGGCCCTGGTCGTGGCGTACCGGGCGCGCGTCATCGCCACGATGATGGAGATGTCCGACGACGCCCTCGGTGACACCACGGCTTCCGCGATCTCCGCGGTGACCGAGCTCAGGCGGCCGGCACTCCGGTCCCTGCCCCCCGTCCCGGAGGCTGACTGATGGATCCGGCAACCCTGGCAGGGCTCGCCTTCGCCTTCGGCATGGTGCTCATGGGCATCCTCGTCGAGGGCGCGAGCCCGATGTCCGTGGTGCTCCCCGCACCGATGATCCTCGTGCTGGGTGGCACCCTCGGTGCTGGCCTCGCGAGCAGCACGATCAAGGACGCGATCCGGACGTTCAGCAGCCTGCCGAAGTACCTGTTCTTCAAGAAGCCCGACCTCGACAAGACGGTCGACACCGTGGTGGGTCTCGCCGACCGCGCCCGCCGTGAGGGGCTGCTGTCCCTCGAGGACGCCGCCCGCGACGTCGACGACGAGTTCCTCCAGTCCGGGCTGCAGGCCGCGATCGACGGCACCGACCCGGACGACCTGCGCGAGATGCTCGAAGACCGTGTGGCCAGCAAGAAGGCCCTCGACAAGGTCATCGGCAAGTACTGGAACACCATGGGTGGCTACGCGCCGACCATCGGGATCATCGGTACGGTCGTCTCCCTCGTGCACGTGCTCGAGAACCTGGCCCAGCCGGATGAGCTCGGGCACATGATCGCTGCGGCCTTCGTCGCGACCCTGTGGGGCCTGCTCAGCGCCAACCTGATCTTCCTGCCGCTCGGCGCCCGCGTGAGCCGCGTCTCCGAGCTCGAGGTCGCCCACATGGAGATGGCCGTCGAGGGCCTCCTCGCCATCCAGGCCGGGGCCAACCCGCGCCTGGTGGGCCAGCGCCTGCGCAGCCTCATGCCGCCGGACCTCGTCAAGGAGGCTGCATGAGCAGCGGACGCGGCTCGGGCGGGCACGGCGGACGCCGGGGCAAGAAGCACGAGGAGGAGGAGCACGAGAACCACGAGCGGTGGGCAGTCAGCTACGCCGACATGATGACCGTGCTCGTCGGACTGTTCATCGTCCTGTACGCCATGAGCAACGTGGACCAGGTCAAGTACGAGCAGCTGCGCGACTCCCTCGCCGCGGGCTTCGGCAACGGCCAGCCCTCGATCCTCGAAGGGAACGTCGGCACGCTGGACGGGGTCGAGCGTTTCGAGATCTCCCCGACCCTGCGCGAGGACGTCGCCGAAGCCCAGGCCGGCCCGGCCGTCGAGGACCCGGACGCCCCCGAGGAGGCCGACACCACGGCCGCCGACGCACGCACCATGGCCCTCGCGGAGCAGGAGTACGGCCGGCTCGAAGGCATCGCGACCCAGATCGCCAACGCCCTGGACGACGAAGGCCTCGCGGACCGGGTGCGGTTCCGCATCACCGAGCGCGGCCTGTTCATCGGGATGGTGGCCGACGACGTCTTCTTCAGCCCCGACTCCTCCCGCCTGACCGGCACCGCCGAGCGGATCGTCGACACGATCGCCCCGGTGCTCGTCGGCCTCGACGAGGAGATCTCCGTCGAGGGCCACGCCAACGTCCTGCCCAGCACGCGCTACCCCACCAACTGGGAGCTCTCCTCCGACCGGGCCACCCAGGTGCTGCGGCGCCTGGTGGAGACCGGTCGGGTCCCCGGGGGACGCATCGCGGCCGTCGGCTTCGGCGAGTCCCGTCCGTTGGACTCGGCCGATGACCTCAACGCCAACCGTCGCGTGGACCTCGTGGTCCTGAGCGACGCGCCCGAGACCGTCCGCGAGCTCCTCCCGAGAATCGCAGCCACCGACCCAGGAGTCAGCTGATGCCCACCGAGCAGCGCGTCATCGCGTCCAAGCCCAAGATCGGCGCCCGCCCCACGGCGGGCGCGGCCCCCGAGTCCGCCGCAGAAGCCCCGGCCAAGAGCAAGAAGAAGCTCATCATCATCCTCGCGGCCGTCCTGGTCCTGGGGGGTGGCGGTGGCTACTGGTTCCTCATGGGACCGGGTGCCGGCGACGCCACGGCCGAGGAGGGCGCGGTCGAGGAGGAGCACAAGCCTGAGCCCGGCGAGATCATGACCGTCGAGCCCGTGAGCATCAACCTCGCCAAGGGGCACTACCTGCGTCTCGGCATGGGCCTGCAGATGTCCGCCGACGCCGGCGGCCACGGCAAGCCGAACCCCGCCCCGGCCCTCGACCTCGCGATCGACCTGTTCTCGGGTCGCCCGATGGACGAGGTCGCGAGCGCCGAAGGGCGCGAGGCCCTCAAGGCCGAGCTCCTCACCCACCTCGAGGAGGCCTACCACGGCGAGGTGATCGACCTGTTCTTCACGGACTACGTCACCCAGTGAGGTAGCCCGACGGCGTGGCGGGGTGGTGAACCACCCCGCCGCAGGCCGTCCCTGGGTACGCTCAGGAGAGCACTGAGCCGGCACGGATGCCGGTGCGTTCGCGGCGCCATGGAGGGCGCCACCTCGCCGCAGGGCCAGCGACCTGCGGAGCACGTCCGGCCGTACGCGGTCCCACCCCGGGTGGTTCTCGTACTTCCTGCGCGGTTCTCCTCATCACCCTGGCGCGCGCGCCGATGAGCACCCCGTGACGGTCCAGGACACGACGGCGCCCCCCGCGCGCCGCAAGCGCTCAGCAGAGCCCGAGGCGTACGACTTCCGACGCCCCATGACCCTCGCCCGTGAGCACGGGCGGGTCCTCGAGATGGCCTTCGAGACGTACGCCCGGCAGTGGGGGACTCAGCTCACCTCACGCCTGCGCGTCGTGGCGAACGTCAACCTCCTCACGGTCGAGATGCGCTCGTACGACGAGTACGTGCGCCCCCTGCCGGACATGACCACGATGGTGCTGTGCGAGGTCGACCAGGGCCGCGCGACCGCGGTGCTGCAGCTGCCGCTCGACTCCACCATGCTGTGGATCGACTACCTGCTGGGCGGTCCGGGCATCGCGACCCAGGACGCCGAGCGTGAGCTCACCGAGATCGAGTGGCACCTGCTGCGCGACCTGCTGCAGCACGCCGTCGCGGACCTGACCTACGCCTTCCAGTCGGTCGGCCAGATCGGCGTCGCGGTCAAGACGGTCCAGTACAACCCGCAGTTCGTGCAGGCCACCGCGGCCTCCGAGCCCGTGATCATCGCGACCTTCGACCTCACGGTCGCCGGGCGGGAGACCACCGCGACGTTCATGATCCCGGCGGAGATCATCATGACGGCCCTGCACTCGGGGGACCAGGCCGACAACCGCTCGGCCGACGCCCTGCTCGAGCACGCGGTCGCGACCGGTCGGCTCGCGGACCAGGTGCACGAGGTCCCGATGGACGTCTCGGTGCAGTTCACCCCCTACACCACCACCCCGGCGGAGATCGCCGGGCTCCAGATCGGTGACCTCGTGCCCCTGCGGCACCGCGCCGACAAGCCCCTCGACGTCGTCGTCGGCGACGTCGTCCTTGCCCGTGCCGCGCTCGGGAGCAACGGCTCCCGGCTCGCCTGCCTGGTCGTCACCTCCGAGGAGAAGCACTGATGCCTGCCCTGCCCACGCTGGACGCCGAGTCCGCCACGATCGCCCGTGCGGCGGCCACCGAGCTGGCCCGCCTGCTGCCCTCGACCGACGCACTGACCGTCGTCGAGCACGACCCCGCCGCCGGCCCGGCCGACGACGCCGTGGCCGTGCGCGCCTCCTTCGTCGGTGCCGTGAGCGCCGACCTCCTGGTGGTCGCCGACCAGGCCGGGGCCGAGGGCCTCGCCGGCACCGCCCCCACCAGCTCG
>NZ_JALPKN010000272.1 GCF_023630195.1 Actinotalea sp. C106
GTGCTGCTCGGGTCCGCTCGTGAGGCCTTCACCACGGCGGCGGTCGGCACCGCGCGGATCGGCGCCGCGGTGACCTTCGCGGCGGCGGTCGGCGTCGCGATCGCCCTCCGCTCGCACCGCGAGGAGCCCGAGGAGCCCGAGGAGCCCGAGGAGCCTCACACGGCGTCGACCCTGGTCGCCGCGCCGCGGGCCTGAGCGATCCGCGGCTCCCACCGGGGGCGCAGGGCGGTGAACCGCTCGTCCCACGCGATGCCCTCGGGCCGCTCGGGGTCGACCACCGAGGACGGTGCCACGGGGAGGTCGCCGTCGAGCTGCTCGAGGTAGGTCTGCCACCCGGGCCCGTAGTCGACGTCGACCAGACCAGTGTGGCGCAGGGAAAGCACCGCCCCCTCAGGGTGGGGAGCGACGGTGACCTCGACCGCACTGGGCCCCTCCCCCGCGTACTCCCAGGTGGTGACGTAGCGGCGCGGGGGGTCGCACGCGGTGACGGTGCCGGAGCAGTAGACCGTGCCCCCGCTCTCCATGCCCTGCCAGCGTCCGCCGAGCCGCAGGTCCCCCGTGTACCGGGACATCCAGCGGGCGAGCCGTTCAGGCTCGGTCACCGCACTCCACACGTCCTCGACGGTGGTCGCGTAGACCCGCTCGAAGTCCAGGTCGAACCGGTCACCGCGACGGGTCACCTCTCCGAAGGTCGTCGTCATCTCATGGCTCCTCGCGCTCGGCCGCGCGGCGCTCATGCACGCCGCGGGCGATCTCGGTGTCGAGGGCGTCCAACCGCTGGGCCCACAGCCGGCGGTAGCGGTCGACGACGGACTGCAGCTCGTCGATCACCGACCCGTCGAGACCGTAGATGCGGCGGGCGCCCTCGGACCGCCGCGTCACCACCCCGGCCTCGCGTAGCACCCGCAGGTGTCGTGCGACGGCCGGCTGACTGATGCCGAACTCCTGCTCGACCACGGCCGAGACCTCACCCGCAGGCTGATCCCCCGCGGCCAGGAGCTCGAGCACACGCCGACGAACCGGATCACCGAGGACGTCGAGAGCGCTCATGGGACCGAGTGTATAACCCAACCGTTATATGTGCCTAGAGCTCACGACACCCCACCACCGACGGGGCTGGAGGAGCGGCTCAGACCGGGGGTGCGACCTCGACGTCGTCCGCCGCCCCGACGATCTTGCGCAGGTAGGCGTAGGTGAGGTCGCCCGCGGTCTGGTCGTGCTGGTGGGTGTAGCCGTGCTTCTCGTACAGAGCCACGTTGTGCACCGAGTCCCGGCCGGTGAAGACCCACAGCTCGGAGGTGTCCTCCGACAGGTACGGCGGGACCGCGAGGAGCAGCTGGGTGCCGATGCCCTGACCCTGGAGGTCGGGGGCGACGGCGAGCCTCCCGAGGGTCGCCTTCCCCGGCTCGAGGAGCACGCGCACCGAGCCGACCAGGCGGTGGCCGGCCCAGGCGCCGAGGGTCACGACGCCCTCGCCGGCGATGTCCGCGCGAAGCTCGTCGAGGGTCTGCGTCAGCGGTGGGATGTTCGGGTCCCCGTACACCTGAGCCTCGCTCACGAAGGCTGCGCGTCGCAGCGTCAGGAGCTCGCCCGCGTCCTGCTCAGACACGGTGCGGATGGTCACCTCGAGGCTCATGCCCCCATCGTGTCACCCCCGCCCGCGCACCCGCGACCGCGCCCCCACAGGTCGAGACGCCTCCGCCACTTCGGGGGCGAGGTCGACTAGCCTCGGGGCTCGTGAGCCACATCCGTACCGACGTCACCCCCGACGCGCCCCTCCCGAGCAGCACGAGGGTCGACGGAGCCACCCACTGGGTGCTGAGCCTCTCCTGCCCGGACCGGCCGGGCATCGTGCACGCCGTCGCCGGGCTCCTGGCCGAGCTCGGCGGCAACATCACCGAGTCCCAGCAGTTCGGCGACCCGCACACCGGCCTGTTCTTCATGCGCGTGCAGGTCGAGGCGGCAGCCTCCCGCGAGGTGCTCGACGAGGCCCTGGCCGTGCTGGCCGAGGAGTTCTCGATGACCTGGACCCTCGACGTCGCGGGCCGGCGCATGCGCACCGTGCTCATGGTCTCGACGGCCGCGCACTGCCTGCACGACCTGCTCTTCCGGCAGCAGTCCGAGGGCCTGCCCGTGGACATCGTCGCGGTCGTCTCCAACCACACGGCCCTCGCGGACGTCGCGGCCTTCTACGGGATCCCCTTCCACCACGTGCCCGTCACGCGGGACACCAAGGCCGAGGCCGAGGCCCGCCTGCTCGGGCTCGTCGAGGAGCTCGACGCCGAGCTCGTGGTGCTGGCCCGTTACATGCAGATCCTGTCCGACGACCTGTGCCGCACCCTCACCGGGCGGATCATCAACATCCACCACTCGTTCCTGCCCAGCTTCAAGGGCGCCCGCCCCTACGCCCAGGCCCACGACCGCGGGGTCAAGCTGATCGGCGCCACCGCGCACTACGTGACGGGCGACCTCGACGAGGGCCCGATCATCGAGCAGGACGTCGAGCGCGTGGACCACTCCAAGAAGGTCGAGGACCTGGTCGCCCTCGGGCAGGACGTCGAGCGCCGCGCCCTGGCGCGGGCCGTGCGCTGGCACGCCGAGCACCGGGTGCTCCTCGACGGGCACCGCACCATCGTCTTCCGCTGAGCACGGCGGCTGCCCGAGACGACGGCGGCCCCCGCCGGGACGACGGCGCCGAGCCGGTTCAGCGCTCGACGTCGGGCACGCGCCCCTCGTCGCGCGGCGAGACCTGACCGCCCGCGGGCTCGAGGGCCCGCACCACGAAGGCGGCCCCGATCAGCGCCGCCCCGATCGAGTAGGCGAGGGTCGTCGTCGTCGAGATCGCGTGCGCCACCTCGACGAGGATCGACTGCAGCCCGTCCGCCGTGACGCCGTTCGCGAGCCGCCACAGGACCCGGGTCGCGACGAAGGCCGCGAGCATCAGACCAGCCCCCCACCAGAACAACGCGCGGGCACTGAGCCTGGGGGGCATGGCTTCTCCTCGGGACGGGCAGCACGGCTCTCTGCCGGGCAGGCCCTAGGCAACACGACTGTTACACCTCGACACAACCCGTTCATCGCCGGGCGCCGCTCCCGGAAACATGTACCCGGTTCTGTATACAGCTATGGGTACAACGACGAATGCAGCCCCGGACTCGGCTCCGGACCCTGGCGCTGCACGGCTCCCTCGCCGCGAGAAGGTGTACGAGGCGCTCCGTGAGGAGCTCATGGCCGGCCGGTTCTCCCCGTGGGAGCGCCTGGGTGAGGAGCGCCTCGCGGAGCACTTCGGCGTCTCCCGGACCCCGGTCCGCGAGGCCCTGGCCCGCCTGCACGCCGACGGCCTGCTCGAGAAGCGCGCCGGCGGGCTGTACCTCTACATGCCGACCTTCGAGGACCTGACCGACCTCTACGAGCTGCGCATCACCCTCGAGCTCCAAGGCATCCGCCGCGCGATCGACGATCCGACGGTCCACCACGACGCCGCCCGGCTCACCACCGAGCTCGAGTCCTGGCAGCGCATGTCCGACGACGAGCCCGCCCCCAGCGCCGGCTTCGTCACCGTCGACGAGGGCTTCCACACCGCGCTCCTCGCCGCCTCGGGGAACCGCGCGCTGTCCGCCTCGCTGGCGCAGGTCAACCAGCGGATCCGCGCCGTGCGGATGTACGACTACCTGACTGCCGACCGCATGCGCGCCACGATCGACGAGCACATCGAGATCGCCGAGCTCGTGCTCGGCGGACGGCTGCCCACGGCCCTCGAGGCACTCGCCGACCACGTCGGCGCCTCGAAGGACGTCGTCGTCGAGCGAGCCGCCAACGCCCTGGCCATGGCCCGCGGCCAGATCGGGGGCCAGCGATGACCACGACCGCACCCCGTCCCCTGACCAGCGAGCCCACCACCGTCGCGTCCCCGACCCCGACCGAGCGCGTCCGGGCGGCCTACCGCCGCATCGCCCAGGTCGACCGCCCCGAGGTGTGGATCACCCTGCGTCCCGAGGCCGAGGCCCTGGCGGACGCCGCGCTCGTCGAGGCCCGCGCCGCCCGGGGCGAGGAGCTGGTCCTGGCCGGCACGGTCCTGGCCGTCAAGGACAACGTCGACGTCGAGGGCCTGCCCACCACCGCCGCCCACCCCGCCTTCGCCGCCGGCCCCGCGACCCGCACCCCGACCGCCGTGCAGCGGCTGCTCGACGCCGGGACG
>NZ_JALPKN010000273.1 GCF_023630195.1 Actinotalea sp. C106
CGCACCGGTCGGCCTCGCGCTGGTGCTCGTCGGAGCGCGCCTCGAGGGTCGCGAGCTCGGTGCGCAAGGCGGTGCGGCGGCGCACCAGGTCGAGCTGACGGCGCCCGTCGTCGAGGGCCTGCTGGGTGCCTGCGCACGCGGCCTTCGCCTGGTCCGCGACGGTTCGAGCCCGACGTGCCCGCTCTTCGAGGGCGTCGGCGTGGGCGCGTCCGAGGGCGAGCAGACCGCCCTCGCCGTCGGGGTCCTCGAGGGAGCCGCTCGCGGCCTGCAGGGCCGTGGCCTCCTCCTCGGCCAGCCCGGCGGCACCGAGGAGGTGGGCTGTGCTGCGGGCGACGGCCTCGCGACCGTCCTCGACCGCACGGCCGACCTCGGCCCGCATCCGCACGAGGCGCTGCTCGACCTGCTCGTAGACCGCGGTGCCGAAGACGCGCTGAAGCAGTCCGCGGCGGTCTTCGGGCTTGGCCCGCAGGAATCCGGCGAACTCGCCCTGGGGGAGCACGACGGTCTGGACGAACTGGTGCCTGTCGAGGCCGACGATCCGCTGCAGCTCGAGCCCGGCCTCGTCGAGCCGCGCGGAGAGCAGCTCGCCGTCCTCGGGGGCGTCGGGGCTGCTCAGCCGCCACAGGCGCACGGAGGCCTGCTGCAGGGTGGTGCCGGAGCCACGCTGCTTGGGGCGCTGGTAGGCGGGGGTACGGCGCACCCGGTAGATCCCTGAGCCGCACTCGAAGACCAGGTCGACGACGGTCTCGTCGGCGGGGCTCGCGTGGGCTGAGCGGAGTCGTTCGTCGCTCGCGTCCTTCGAGGCGACCTTGCCGTACAGGGCGAAGACGAGGGCGTCGATGAGGGTCGACTTCCCAGCCCCGGTGGGCCCTTCGAGGAGGAAGATCCCCGAGGCGCCGAGCTCGGCGAAGTCGATGGTGTGGGCGCCGGCGAAGGGCCCGAGGGCCTGCAGGGTCATGGTGTGCAGGTACATCAGGCGCTCCGCTCCGCGGCGAGCACGTCCTCGTAGGCCCGGCGCAGCACCGCGAGCTCGGCCTCGGTCGGGGCGGTGCCGGTCACGTGCTCGACGAAGTCGGCCGTGACCTCGAGCGGGTCCCGCGCGGCGGTGACCACGGTGGCCCGGTCGGTCGCGGCACCCCCGGTCGGGCGGTGCTCGACCGCGAGCGCGTGCGGGAAGCGGTCCCGCACGCGGGCGTAGAGCTCGTTCGGCCGGGCGGGGTCGGTCACCACGACGCGCACCCAGTCCTGGACGTGGGGCTCGCCGGTGGCGCCGAGGAGGTCCTCGAGGCTCCCGGTGACCTCGGCCAGACGCCGCGGGACCGGCGCGGGGACCAACTCGAGCTCGCCGACCACGCCGTCGGCGCCGAGCTCGACGATCACCGAGGCCTTGCGCTGGTTCCGCTCGGAGAAGGAGTAGGCGAGAGGTGAGCCCGAGTACTGCAGCACGGGCCCGCGGTCGCCCTCGGCCTGCTGGGGGAAGCGCAGCCGCTGGGGTCCATGCAGGTGCCCCAGCGCGACGTAGTCCACCCCCGTGAAAACCCCGGCGGGCACCGAGTCCACCCCGCCGACGCGGATGTCCCGCTCGGACTCCGAGGGCTCACCCCCGACGACGAAGGCGTGGGCCATGACGACCGACCGCATCGGCTCGGAAGCACCGGCAGCGCGTGCCGCGAGGTCGGCCCGCACCCGCCGCATCGCGGCAGCCATGACGGCCTCGTGCGAGCGAGGCAGGGGACGCGGGGCGCCCTCCTCGTCGGACTCCTCGGCCAGCTCGCGGCGGACCACGTCAGGGTCGAGGTAGGGCAGGGCGTAGACAAGGGTGGGCGCGCCGTCCTCGCTGCGCAGCTCGACCGGGCGCCCGACGTCGGCCACGCGGGCCCGCACGTGCACGCCGTCGCGCAGGAGGGAGGAGGCGAAGCCGAGGCGGATCGCGGAGTCGTGGTTGCCCGGGGTCACCACGACCTGGGCGTGGGCGGACAGCCGGTCCAGGGCGTCGGCGAGGAGCTGGACGGCCTCGACCGGAGGCACCGCGCGGTCGTAGACGTCCCCCGAGACCACGACGGCCTCGACCGAGGCGCTGCGCACAAGGTCGACGAGGTGGTCGAGGTACTCGGCCTGGTGCCCGAGCAGATCCACCCCGTGCAGCGTGCGACCGAGGTGCCAGTCGCTCGTGTGCAGGATCCGCATGGGGCCGACGGTAGCCCGGACCACCGACACGACCCTGCACCCGTCGCCGTGCGGCGACCCGCGCGGTCCCCGCGATCCTGGACGCCCCCGGATCAGTGCTGGTGACCTCCAACAAGCGCGACGTCGTCGACGCCACCCGCGACGTCCGCGCCCACGCCGGGCCGGTGTGGGTCTTCGACCCCCAAGCCATCGCCCTGGAAGACCCGACCTGGTGGTGGAACCCGCTGTCCTACGTGACCGACGAGGTCCGCGCCGCCAAGCTCGCCGAACACTTCGCCACCGGGTCCCGCGACCCCGGAGCCAAGACCGACGCCTACTTCGACCCCGCCGGCCAAGACCTCCTCGCCGGCCTCCTACTCGCCGCAGCCCTCGACTCCCGGCCGATCACCGCGGTCTACACCTGGCTAACCCGCCCCACCGACGAAACAGCCGTCGACATCCTGCGCGAGCACGGGTTCACCCTGACCGCCGACCAGGTCGCCGGCGTCGTCTCCGCCCCGGACAAGCAGCGCGGCGGGGTGTTCGGCACCGCCCAGCAGATGGCCTCCTGTCTGACCAACCGCCAAGTCGCCACCTGGATCACCCCCGCCGGGCCCACCGACCCCCGCCCTCAGTTCTCGCCGGAGGACTTCGTGCGGGCTGACGGCGGGACCCTGTACTCCCTGTCCAAGGAAGGGCGCGGGACCGCCGGGCCGCTGGTCACCGCGTTGACCGTCGCCGTGGTCGAGGCCGCTGAGGAGCTCGCCGCCCGCTCCGCTGGTGGTCGCCTGGGCACGCCGTTGGTGGGGGTGCTCGATGAGGCGGCGAACGTGTGCCGGTGGCGGGAGCTGCCGAACCTGTACTCCCACTACGGGTCCCGCGGCATCGTGCTCATGACCATCCTGCAGTCCTGGTCCCAAGGCACCGAAGTCTGGGGCGAAGCCGGGATGAAGAAGCTCTGGTCGGCGGCCAACATCAAGGTCTACGGCGGCGGAGTCAGCGAAGCTGCCTTCCTCGAGGACCTCTCGCGCATGATCGGCGACTACGACCGCCTGTCCTCCTCCACCTCCTCCGGGCGCGGACACCGCACCGTCTCCCAACAGCTGCACCGCGAACGCATCCTGGACGTCGCGGACCTGGCCGCGCTGCCCAAGGGACGCGCGGTGGTCCTGGCCTCCGGGTCCAGGCCGACCCTGATTCGCACCACCCCCTGGATGGCTGGCCCTCACGCCGCCGCGGTGAGGGCTTCGATCGCAGCCCACGACCCTCAGGCCGAGCGGACCATCCACCAAGCTCAGACCGACCTGGTCACCGTGCAGGCAAGCTCGGTGGGGGAGGGGGCCCTGTGAGCGATTGGGGCCAGGACGACTACGACGACCCAGACACCGCCGAGGGCGGTGACGAGATGTCCGGTGAGGAGCCGGAGCTCTACTACGAGTCGGTGGACGAGTTCGTGCGCGAATACCTACGCCACGTCTACAAGCGCCGCATCGACGGCTGCCACCGCTGCTGGGCAGGGCAGTGGTGGCGCTACGACGAAGCCGTCATCCGTCTCGAAGCCCTCTGGCGAGCGTGGGAACACCTACGCCAAGACCCCGCCACCGGCATGAGCATCTGGTTCCGCGACCACGCCGACCACCACATGCCCGCCCTCATGGACCCCGACGGACCCTTCGCAGGGGCCACCGACGGGGAGGAGAACACCTGCAAGAAGGGCGAGCCCCTGCCCTACGTGGCTCCCCCTGAGGGCGTGTTCGTCGATGTACGCGAGCACACGACCGCAGGCTCGCGACGCCTCTGACCGCCGCAATATGACCTGGGCTGAGAGCAGGGAAGGGCTGCCTGCGCGGAAGGGTCAGGCTCCCAGCGTGGTGGTCGTGAGTGCGGGTCGTCTGGTGGGTGGAGCGGCCCAGCGCAGGATGAACCGTCACGGGTCTGGTGCCGTTCTCATACTGGCTGCGTCTCCGGGTGGAGGGCAGTGGT
>NZ_JALPKN010000274.1 GCF_023630195.1 Actinotalea sp. C106
CTTGGCGCGGGCGGGGCGAGGGCCTGCGGTTGCGGCGCCGGGCCCGGAGGCGGACGAGGAGGGCGGGTCGGCGGACTGGGTCCTCGTCCTGGCCTGCGACGTCCCGCGCGCCCGGGAGATCGTCCCGGCTCTGCTCGAGGCCGCGCGTACCGCGGACGCCGAGGTCGACGTCGTCTGCGTGGTGGACGACGGGGGGCGCCGGCAGTCCCTGGTCGCCCTGCACCGCCGGGCACGGCTGCGGTCCGCGGTCGCACGGCTGCGCCGGTCCGGTGGTCTGGACGGGGTCGCCGTCCGCCGGCTCATGACGGACCTGGTGACCCTCACCGTCCCCGACCCCGACCATGCCGGGCGCGACGCCGACACCTGGGAAGATGTCCGGACCCTGGAGGACGAGATCACCCGGAGGAACGTATGAGCGACAGCCCCGCCCTCGGCAGCGAGCTGCACCGGTGGATCGCGACGACCGGCGAGGAGCTCGGCGTCGACCCGGACGCCGTCGCCGTGGACGAGCTGCTCGACCTCGCGCGCGACGTCGCGCACGGGGTGGCGCGGCCGGCGGCCCCGCTGACCACCTTCCTCGTGGGATACGCCGTGGGCGCGTCCTCGGGGGACCGTGCCGCCCTCGACGACGTGCTCGCGCTGGCCGTTGCGCTGGTCGAGAGCTGGGGGACCGAGGAGGCAGGTCGGTGAGCATGGTGACGGTCCGGTACTTCGCCGGCGCGGCGGAGGCGGCCGGGCGAGCCAGTGAGCAGGTCGCGTCGGGGACGACCGCAGGCCTGCGCCGGGAGCTGGTGACCATCCACGGTCAACGGCTCGAGGCGGTCCTGGGGCGCTGCTCGCTGCTCAGCGCGGGTCGGCGGCTCTCCGACGAGGACGAGGTCCTCCCCGGTGCGACGGTGGACGTGCTGCCGCCCTTCGCGGGCGGCTGAGCCCGCGCGAGGGCCAGCGGGCGGCTGAGCCTGCGCGAGGGGCTGCGGGCGGCTGAGCCCCCGCGGCGTCTGCGGCTTAGCCGCCGATCGCGCTCATCGGGCGGTCGGGCTGCAGGAACCCGGGGTCGTCGATGCCGTGACCGGCCTTCTTGCCGGCCAGGGTGGTACGGAAGGCTTCGGCGAGGGCGTCGTCGTCCGCGCCCTCGCGCAGCAGGGTGCGCAGGTCGGTCTCGGTGCGGGCGAAGAGGCAGGAGCGCAGCTGGCCGTCGGCCGTCAGCCGTACCCGGTCGCACGCGCCGCAGAAGGGCGCGGTGACCGAGGCGATGACGCCGACGGTGGCCGGCCCGCCGTCGACGTACCAGCGTTCGGCGGGGGCCGAGCCGCGTCCGGGCACCTCGGTCAGGGTGAACGCGCCGCGCAGACGCTCGAGGATCTCGGCCTGGGTGACCATGGCGGTGCGGTCCCAGGTGTGACCGGCGTCGAGGGGCATCTGCTCGATGAAGCGCATCTCGTAGCCGCGGTCGACGGCGAAGCGGGTCAGGGCGACGACCTCGTCGTCGTTGACGTCGCGCATCGCCACCGCGTTGATCTTGATCGGTGCCATGCCGACCGCGTCGGCGGCGGCGATGCCGGCCAGGGTGTCGGGGAGGCGGTCCCGGCGGGTGAGGGTCGCGAAGCGTTCCCGGTCGAGGGTGTCGAGGCTGACGTTGACCCGGGCGAGCCCGGCGTCGCGCAGCGGGCCGGCGAGGGCGGGCAGGCGCAGGGCGTTGGTGGTGAGCGAGACCTCGACCGGGCCGTCGCGCCCCTCCAGGGCCGCGATCCGCCGCACGACGTCGACCACGTCGGGTCGTAGCAGCGGCTCGCCACCGGTGAGCCGCACCTCGGTGACGCCGAGGCCGACGGCGACGCGGGTGATCCGTTCGATCTCCTCGGTGCTGAGCAGCGTCGGACCGGGAAGCCACGGCACCCCCTCGGCGGGCATGCAGTACGTGCACCTCAGCGAGCAGCGGTCCGTCAACGAGATGCGCAGGTCGCGGTGCGCCCTGCCGAACGTGTCCACGAGCTCGGTCATGCGTCGTCCCCCTCGGTTCTCACAGGCCCACCCAGAGGTGGCTGCCGTCGCGCAGCACCTCACGCTTCCACACGGGCAGCTCGGCCTTGACCACCTCGATGAGCTCGGCGCACCCGTCCAGGGCCGGGGCGCGGTGCGCGGCAGAGACCGCGACGACCACGGCCGGCTCGCCCACCGTGAGCAGACCGGTGCGGTGGCTCACCGCGATCCCGAGGACCTCGTGCCGTTGCGCCACCTGCTCGGCGAGCTCCTGCAGCACGGCCCCGGCGTCGGGGTGGGCGGAGTACTCGAGCGCCGTGACCTCGCCCTGGACGGCGGGGTCGTGGTCCCGCACCTGTCCGAGGAACGTCGAGACCGCTCCGGCGCGCGGGTCCTGGACGGCACTGACGTGCGCGGCCAGGTCCAGGGGGTCGGCGCTCAGCGCGGCGCGGCGCACGGCGGAGCTCATCGGTGGTCGCCGCCGGTGAGCTGGTCGAGCACGTGCGGGGCGAGCGGCAGCACGGTCTGCAGCCCGTGCTCGACGCCGCCGGGGGAGCCGGGGAGGTTGACCACCAGGGCGCCTGCCCTGGTCACGCCGGCGAGCCCGCGGGAGAGGACGGCGGTGGGGACCTGCTCGGCGGCGGTACGGCGCAGGGCCTCGGCGAGGCCGGGCAGCTCGCGGTCGAGCACGGGCCGGGTCCCCTCAGGTGTCAGGTCGCGCGGGTTGACCCCCGTCCCGCCGCTGGTCACGACCAGCCTTGCCCCGAGGTCGAGGGCTGAGCGCAGGGCTGCCTCGACCGGCTCGGCCCCGTCGGGGACCACGGTGGGCGGGTCGCACCGGTAGCCGGCGGCGAGCAGCAGCTGGACGGCGAGCGGGCCGGAGCGGTCGGTGGCCTCGCCGCGAGCACACCGGTCAGACGCCACGACCACGGCAGCGAGCACAGGGCGGTCTCTCGCCGAGGGTGGGTGGTGCGCGGTCATCGAGCCACCGTACCGACCGAAGGTCCCAGATCTCTCCGGTGGTCGCCGTGAATAATGCGGGACATGGTCGACCGAGCGGTCAGCGCGCACCGAGCACTGGCCTCCGAGAGCCGGATGGCGATCCTGCACGTGCTCCAGCAGCACGCGGAACCGCTGCCTCTCGGCGAGGTCGCGACCACCGTCGGGCTGCACCCCAACACGGTGCGTGAGCACCTCGACCGGCTCGCGGCCGCGGGGTTCGTGGCGAGCGCGCCCGAGGTGCGCCACCGGCGCGGCCGACCACGCCTGCTCTACCGGGCGGTCGAGCGGCCGGCGGACGCGACCACGGACGAACGTGCTCGGGACGAGCTGGTTCGGATGCTGCTCTCCGGGTACGGGCGTCCCATGGACTCGCCCCGTGCGGAGGCTGAGGGGGTGGGGTGCGCCTGGGGCTCGACGATGAACGGCCTGGCGGTGACGACGGACCCGGAGCCCGGTGCCGACGCCGGGCCGGACGTACCCGCTGCCGCCGCGTCGCGCCTCCGGCAGCTGGCGGCCCTCGAGCGGCACTTCGAGGACCTGGGTTTCGCACCCGAGGCCGAGCCCGAGCAGCTGCTCCTCCACCTGCGCCGGTGCCCGGTCGCCGACCTGGCCCGCGAGCGCCCCGAGGTCGTGTGCAGCGTGCACCTGGGGGTCGCCCGTGGCGTCCTGGGCCGCCAGGGTGGCCCGCTCGTGGCGGACCGGCTCGAACCGTTCGTGGGCCCGCAGCACTGCGTCCTGCACCTCGCCGAGGTCTGAGGGACGTCGCGGGGTGGCCGGCCGCTCGTGACCACGGTCACCCGGCCGGCAGCACCTCGACCACGCCCGTGTACATGCCCATCGCGCACGAGTAGTGCAGCGGCCCGGTCTCGCCGGGGGTGAAGGTCACGACGTTGGTGCCGGGCTCGAGGAGCATGACCTCCTCGACGCCCATGCCCGGGGCGTACAGGGCGCTCGCGCAGCTCGCCGTCGTCGAGTCGATCTCCCACCGCACCTCGAGACCGGCCCGGACGGTGGCGTGGGCCGGCTCGTACCCGTCGACCACCTGCGCGGTGCGGAGCACCTGCACGTCGTCCTCGAGCGTCGCGGCGACCGGCGCCGGGGCGGCCCCCGCGTCGCCCGGCCCCGCAGCAGGGACGGCGACC
>NZ_JALPKN010000275.1 GCF_023630195.1 Actinotalea sp. C106
CGGTGGAGGTGCCTCGGGGGTCGGCGTCGAGGTCGGCGTCGGTTCCGGGGTGCGCGTGACGGGCTGGGCGGCTGCCGGGGTGGGACGGCTCGCCACCGCGGCAGCGACCGGTGCGTCGTCAGGCTGGCGGACGGCGACCGTGACCGCACCGCCGACCACCAGCGTCACGGCGACCAGGACGGCGGCCAGCGTCTGCTTGCTCACGGCGACGCCACCGAGCATGAGGGACGCCCCCTGCTCCGCCCCGGCAGCGGCCTGCCCGAGGGCGTGCGCACCGGCGTCCTGACCCAGGGCGGCGAGGATCGCCGGCACCGGCACCAGACCCAGCCCTCCCAGCAAGGTCTCGACGGGGAGCAGGTCGGCTGAGATCGCGGTGCACCGGCGGCACTCGCGGACGTGACGGGCGATGCGCTTGCGCCATACCGGCGCCGGTTCGCCGTCCCACTCGGCCGTGACGAGGGTGAGCTCGTCGCAGGGCGGGGTCGCCGCGAGCACCCGGACCACGCTCCGGGCCGTGCCGAGCTGGGCCTTCATCCGTTGGACGCGGACGGCGGCGTGCTCACGGCTCAGGTCGAGGGCATCGGCGAGCTCCTCGCGGGTGAGCTCCCCGGAGGTCTCCAGCCACCAGAGGGACAGCACCTCGCGGTGGTCCTCGTCCATCCATCGGGTGGCCTCCGCGGTCTCGCGGCGCTGCCCGGACAGCTCGAGGCGGGCGATGGTCAGGTCTGCGAAGTCGGGGGACGGGTCCTGCAGATCCTCGGGCAGCGGGGCGTCCGACGTGGCCCGACGGGCCTGGTGCCGGTCCCGCGTCTGGCGGACGGCGATGGCGACCAGCCAGGAGCGGAACGCCTCGGGGTCGCGCAGGTCACCAAGGTTGCGGACCACGCGGAGCATCGTGTCCTGCACGACGTCGTCGACGTCGGCATGGCCGGAGAGCGCGCGGCCGACGATCGAGTAGACCAGCGGCAGGTGCTCGGCCACCAGCCTGTCGATCGCCTCGGGGTCGCCTGCGCGCGCGGCGAGCACGGTGGCGGTGTCGGTCTGATGGGCCATCTGAGTGCGTACCTCTCCGTGGGACGACGACGCGCCGGACCCGGGTGATGACCGTACCGGGCACAGCCGGGGGCGATCGGGGGGGCCGCGAGGACGCGGCGGGCGGGTGGCGCGGCGCCTCTCGTGCTCGAAGCCGCGCCACCCCGCCTCTGCGCGATCAGCCCGTGAAGGGCAGCGCCACCGTGGAGCCCTGCAGGTCGACGGCGGTCGGGCTGCTGCCGATGACGTTCCACAGCTCGACGCGCACCGTGCCACCGCTCAGGTCCCCGAGCTCTCCCTGGGCCTCCTGGAACCCCGACCGGTGGGTGTACGTCTCCCACCCCGGCAGAGGGTCGGTCGCGTAGTAGCGGAAGGTCTCGACCCGGTCCCAGCTGCCGTCCCCGGTCAGGTCGTAGGACACGCGCAGGCGGGTCCCGTTCCCGATGCCGCTGAGGGCGTCCAGCCCGACGGCGAACTCGGTGGCCCCACCGGTGAAGGTCCCGGTGAGCCCGCGGGCCTCGGCGACCAGGCCCGTCGTCGGGTCCCCGACGGCGTCCTGACCGCGTGCCGCGACGAGGGTGGTCGAGGCCCCCCCGGACGGGGAGGGGGCCAGGGCCCCGTGGGCCGTGAGGTGGCGCTCGAACCCGGCCGGCTGCGGGTCCGGGTCCGGCTCGGGGTCGGGACCGGGCTCAGGGTCGGGGCCTGGCTCGGGTGCCACCGGTCCCCCGCCGGCGGAGCCACCGCTCCACCGGTGGGCGCCGGTGGTCACGGTCTGCCCGGCCGGGACGGTCACCGCCTCGCCGTCGGAGAACTGCACGGTGATCGGCTCGGCGGTGAGGTTGGCGGCCACGTAGGTCCGCCCAGCGTCGCCGTCGAAGGCCACCGCCAGGGGATGGTCGGCCCGGATCTCGGCGGCCACGGTGCCGAGCCGCGCGAGGTTCGCGACCCAGTGGTACGTGTGGGCCCGGGTCTCCCCCTCCTCGACGGTGTAGCCGGGGTCGGCCTCGAGCCGTGCCAGGGCCTCGGCGCCGTCCCCGAGGGCCAGGTAGGACCAGTGGATGTCCTTCCAGACCCCGGGCGGACCGCCGACGGCGTCCTCGAGCTCGGCGACGTTGCTCACCACGTCGTCGGGCCGCAGGCCGAGGTACAGGTGCCCGCCGGTCACGGGGAGCAGGTTGATGCCCTGGATCATCTCCGGGGCGCCGCTGAACCAGGTCGAGTACGTCCCGCCCGAGCCCCAGACCATGCCGAGGGTGGTGTGGCCGAAGCCCTCGGGGATGGCCCCGGCCTCGTCGAACCAGTACTGCTGGATGGCCGCGGCCTGGGTGGCGTAGAGGAACGCCCCGGCGTCGCGGACCTCACGGTCGCCGGTGGCCTCGCCCCACTGCACCAGGGCGTTGGCGAAGTTCATGCCCTCGGAGCTGGACTCCTGGTTGTTGCCGGACCCGAAGGCCCCGTGACCGGCCGCCCAGTCGTGGCCCGCGTAGATGTCGAAGTCCCGCAGGTAGGGGAACAGCGGGTCATCGCGGTCGTAGCCGTTGGCGTCCCGGATGAGCAGGTCGACCATGCCGCCGTAGGCCTCGGGGGCGGCCCACGCGGGGTCGAACCGGGCGAGGGTCGCGGCGGCGGCGATGAAGTAGCCGTAGTGGAAGTGGTGGTCGTTGAGCTCGCGGTCCGAGCCGTAGGAGGCCGGGAACCCGACCAGGGTGCCCCAGCTCTCGTTGTACGCGAACACCTGCTCGGTCTTGCCCGGGGTCGCGGTGAACCAGTGGGTCAGGGTGTCGCGGATCTGCCCGAGGGCGGTGTCGCGGGTGTCCTCGAGGCCGAGCTGGTCGGCGATCTCGGCGATGCGCGCGGCGCGGCCCAGGGCCTTGCCGGTCCAGTAGGTGTCCGGGCCGTGGGCGCCCATGGGGTCGGCGGCCACCTCGGCGAGCAGCTCCTCGAGCTGGGCGCGCTGGGCGCCGTCCCCGGTCGCGACGGCGGGGACCTCGGGCAGCACCCCGGTGAATGGGGTGGCCGTGGTGAAGGACTCGCCGCCCACCAGGGTGGTCATGTCACCGCGCGGCGAGGGGTACTGCCGGTCCAGCTCGGTGCCGCCACCGACGCCCGTCAGGTAGGCGCTCTGGTGCGGGTAGAGGGACACGACGGTGCCCTGCGCGGAGCCTTCGACGGCCTGGGTGGTCAGGCGGTAGGTGGTGCGGACCACGCCGTCGGCCTGGTCGTACTCGTAGTCGGCCGTGGTGCCGGTGACCTCGGCGAAGGCGTACGGGGCGTACTGCTGGGCGATCTCGCGACGGGTCTCGTCGGAGTCTGAGGGCGCGGTCGGCAGGGCGACGACCGACAGGTAGCCGGTGCCGGCGAGGGTCGAGCGCAGGGTGCTGCCCTGCACCGACCAGCTCGACCCGGCCGGGGCGAAGGCGACGTAGTCGCTGTCCCCCGCGGTGAAGCCGACCTGCCCGCCGTCCTGGTGCCACAGGTCCACGGGACCGGTGCCGGTCAGCACAGCGTCCCCGCCGGTGATCCGGTAGTAGCTGAAGGGCAGCCCGTGGCCGATCGTGGCCCGCAAGGTGCGCGCCTCGTCGGTCCAGGACGGCGTGACGGTCCAGTCCGACCAGTCGGCCACCTCGACGACGGGGGCCTGCAGCCCGTCCACGCCCACGACGACGTCCTCGGTGTAGGGGTAGTGGAACTCCCCCACTCCCCCGGAGGTGCCGGAGAGCACGGGCTCGCGGGTCGAGGACAGGCCCAGCCCGCCGGTGTGCGGCTGGTAGGAGACGGGGTGTGCGTGCAGCGGGGCGCTCGTGGTGCAGCTGGCGCCCTCCTGCTTGAACACGAGCGAGGACCACCAGTCGTTGGTCGGCACGGCCCCTGCGGGGGCGTCCTCGGTCAGGTAGGCGCGGGCGTCGGTCGCCAGCGGCGCACAGCCCTCGGGGGCGGGGCCGACGCGGTCGGTGGTGTAGCTGCCCTCACCGACCGGGCGGGTCTCGGCGTGCGGGGCGGGGGCGAGCGACCCGCCTGCGACGGCGGGGTGCACCGCGGTGC
>NZ_JALPKN010000276.1 GCF_023630195.1 Actinotalea sp. C106
CTGCGGGGGTCGCCGAGGGCGACGTGGCCGCAGACGCGCCCCCCGTGCACGTCGGCGCACTGGTGCCGGGTCAGCACCTCGGTACGCGGGCCCAGCCTCGCCGCCGCAAGCAGGGGCGTCCGCCGGGACGCAAGCCGTGAGCCGCGGACTGCCCAGCGTGCCCGAGGACCTGCGCGACCGGTTGGCTGCCCTGGTGCACGACGTGCACGACTACCCGCAGCCAGGGGTGACCTTCAAGGACATCACCCCGCTGCTGGCCGACGCCCAGGCGTTCGCGGCCACCGTGGAGCACCTGGTCGCGCGTGCCGACACCCCGATCGATCTCGTGGTCGGCATGGAAGCGCGCGGGTTCATCCTCGGTGCGCCGGTCGCGGTGGGGCTCGGCGCCGGGTTCATCCCCGTGCGCAAGGAGGGCAAGCTGCCCCGCGCGACCCTGAGCGGCGCCTACGACCTCGAGTACGGCAGCGCCGTGCTCGAGGTCCACCCCGACACCATCCCCGACGGGTCCCGCATCCTCGTGGTCGACGACGTTCTGGCCACCGGGGGCACGGCGGCAGCGACCGTCGAGCTCCTGGAGTCGGCCGGCGGCGTCGTGGTCGGGCTCGCGTTCCTCATGGAGCTCACAGCCCTCCGCGGGAGGGCACGGCTCGCCGGCCGGGAGCTCGACGTACTCATCAGCTACTGAGCCTCATCAGCTACTGAGCCGCGCCGTGGGACGGCGAGCAGGCACCTCCGTCGTGGCATGGTCCGCGGCATCCCGTCGAGCGACCTAGACTTCTACGATCGTCGCGCGGCAGGAGGTACTCCATGGCTGAGAAGGGCACCACGCCGCCGCCTGCGCCCAGCAGCGCCGTCGAGCCCCCGGTCACGGGGAGCAGGGTGAGGTCCCGCCTCGCGCGGTTCGGGGCCCGGAGCCCGGCAGGGTCACCAGCGCTCGAGCCGCTCATGCTCGCGGTGCGGGCCAACCACCCGAAGGCGGATCTGTCGGTCCTGGAGCGTGCCTACGAGACGGCCGAGAAGGCCCACCGGGGTCAGGTGCGCAAGAGCGGGGACCCATACATCACGCACCCCGTCGCGGTGGCGACGATCCTCGCCGACCTCGGGATGACCCCACCGACCCTCGCCGCGGCTCTGCTGCACGACACCGTCGAGGACACGTCCTACTCCCTGCACGACCTCACGGCGGACTACGGCCCCGAGGTCGCGATGCTCGTGGACGGCGTGACCAAGCTCGACAAGGTCGTCTACGGGGACGCCGCCCAGGCCGAGACCGTGCGCAAGATGGTCGTCGCGATGTCGCGGGACATCCGCGTCCTCGTCATCAAGCTCGCGGACCGGCTGCACAACGCTCGTACCTGGCGCTTCGTGCCGGCCGCCTCGGCCCAGCGCAAGGCCCGCGAGACGCTGGAGATCTACGCCCCCCTCGCGCACCGCCTCGGCATGAACACCATCAAGTGGGAGCTCGAGGACCTGTCCTTCGCCGCCCTGTACCCCAAGGTCTACGAGGAGATCGTGCACCTCGTCGCCGAGCGCGCGCCGGCCCGCGACGAGTACCTCTCGGTGGTGCGCGAGCAGGTCAACGCCGACCTGCGCACCGCGAAGATCCGCTGCACGGTGACCGGCCGCCCGAAGCACTACTACTCGATCTACCAGAAGATGATCGTCCGGGGACGCGACTTCGGTGACATCTACGACCTGGTGGGCGTCCGTGTCCTCGTGGACTCGGTGCGGGACTGCTACGCGGCCCTGGGCGCCCTGCACGCGCGGTGGAACCCGGTCCCCGGCCGGTTCAAGGACTACATCGCGATGCCGAAGTTCAACATGTACCAGTCCTTGCACACCACGGTGATCGGGCCGGGCGGCAAGCCCGTCGAGATCCAGATCCGTACCCACGAGATGCACCGGCGGGCCGAGTACGGGGTCGCGGCCCACTGGAAGTACAAGGAGGTCGCCAAGCAGCAGGGTGGCGGCCCGGTCGACGCCGCGGGGGACATGGCGTGGCTGCGCCAGCTCGTGGACTGGCAGCGCGAGACGGCCGACCCCAACGAGTTCCTCGAGTCCCTGCGTTTCGAGATCCGTGGGGCCGAGGTCTTCGTCTTCACCCCCAAGGGCGACGTGATGGCCCTGCCGGCGGGCTCGACCCCGGTGGACTTCGCCTACGCGGTGCACACCGAGGTCGGCCACCGCACCATGGGCGCCCGGGTGAACGGTCGGCTCGTCCCGCTCGACTCGACCCTCGAGAACGGCGACGTCGTCGACGTCCTGACCTCGAAGTCGGAGACCGCTGGCCCCAGCCGCGACTGGATGACCTTCGTCAAGAGCCCCCGGGCGCGCAACAAGATCCGCCAGTGGTTCTCCAAGGAGCGTCGCGAGGAGGCCATCGAGCACGGCAAGGACGCCATCGCCAAGGCGATGCGCAAGCAGAACCTGCCGATCCAGCGGCTGCTGTCCCACGAGTCGCTCGTCACCCTCGCGAACGAGATGCGCTATGCGGACGTCTCGGCGCTCTACGCGGCGATCGGCGAGGGCCAGGCCACGGCGTCGACCGTCGTCCAGCGGCTCGTGCAGTCCATGGGCGGCGAGTCGGGGACCGAGGAGGACGTCGCCGAGACCGCACGCCCCGGTCAGCAGACCCGCCGACCGCGGGGCGGGGACGCGGGGGTCGTCGTCAAGGGCGTGTCGGACGTCTGGGCCAAGCTGGCCAAGTGCTGCACCCCCGTGCCGGGGGACGAGATCATGGGCTTCGTGACTCGCGGCGCTGGGGTCAGCGTTCACCGCACGGACTGCGGGAACGCCGACGGGCTGCGGGCGCAGCCCGAGCGCCTGGTGGACGTCGAGTGGGCCACGAGCGCGAACACGCTGTTCCTGGTGCAGATCCAGGTCGAGGCCCTCGACCGCAGCAGGCTCCTCTCGGACGTCACACGGGTTCTCTCGGATCACCACGTCAACATCCTGTCGGCCTCGGTCGCGACGTCGAGGGACCGGGTGGCCATCTCGAAGTTCGTCTTCGAGATGGCCGAGCCCAACCACCTGGCCTCGGTCCTCGCAGCGGTGCGCAAGGTGGACGGCGTCTTCGACGTCTACCGGATCACGGGCTCGCGGGCCGAGGCCCACGAGCCCGCCTGATCACCCGCGGGCGTCCTGCGCGGCCCGCTCGACCTGCTCGAGCCAGGACCGGCGGGCGTCCAGGGCGGCCTGCGCCTCGGAGATCCGGCGCGCGTCCCCGGCCTCCTGGGCGGCGACCAGATCAGCCTCGAGGCCCGCGATCGCGGCCTGGAGCTGAGCGGCAGCGCCCTCCGCCCGTGCGCGGGTCTCGGGGTTGGTCCGGGTCCACTTGGCCTGGTCGGCGTCGCGGATCGCCTGCTCGACCGCCCGCAGGCGCCCCTCGACCCGCTGGATGTCGCCGCGGGGCACCTTGCCTGCGGACTCCCACCGGTCCTGCAGGTCACGGAGCGCGGCCTTGGCGGCCCCGAGGTCGGTGACGGGCACGAGCTTCTCGGCCTCGGTCAGGAGCTGGAGCTTGACCTCGAGGTTCGCGGCGAACTCTGCATCCGTCTCGCGCTGCGAGGCGTCCCGGGCGTGGAAGAAGGTGTCCTGCGCGGCGCGGAACCGCGCCCAGAGGGCGTCGTCGTCCTTCCGGCTCGCACGGCCGGCGGCCTTCCACTGGGTCATCAGGTCGCGGTAGGCGCCCGAGGTGGCTCCCCAGTCCGTGCTGGACGCCAGCCGCTCGGCCTCTGCGACGAGGCGTGCCTTCTCCTCCTTGGCCGTGGCGTTGCGCTTCTCCAGGTCGGCGAAGAACCGGCGTCGCCCCCGGTCGAAGGTCGACCGTGCGTGGCTGAAGCGCTTCCACAGCGCGTCCTCGGCGCCGCGGTCCAGTCGCGGCCCGTGGCGCTGGGCGTCCTTCCACTGGTCGAGCAGGGTGCGGAGCTGATCGCCGGCCGGCCGCCACTGCATGCGGTCCGGGTCGGTCGCGGCGAGCTTCTCGGCGGCCTCGACGATCTCGGTGCGTGACTCGAGGGCTGCCTGCTTGGCGGCGGCCCGCTCCGCCTCGGCCGCGGCC
>NZ_JALPKN010000277.1 GCF_023630195.1 Actinotalea sp. C106
CCGGCTGAGCCGGCAGGCGGCGTGGGCGGTGCTGCGCCAGGCGGCCCAGCGCGCGGGGGTCCCGCGGGCCGACGACGTGTCCCCGCACACGCTGCGGCACTCCTTCGCGACCCACCTGCTCGCGGGCGGCGCCGACGTGCGGGTCGTGCAGGAGCTGCTCGGGCACGCCTCGGTGACGACCACGCAGATCTACACGCACGTGACCCCGGACACCCTGCGTGAGGTCTACGCCGCCGCGCATCCCCGGGCCCGCGCGTGAGGCCGGCTGTCCGCGCCGAGCGCAGCGCGCCCCGGAGCGCGCGCACGGCTCGTGGCTGTTCCCTGCGGTAGCCTCGCCGCGTGACTCGCCAGGACCCGGTCGGACCCGCCACGCACCCCACGGACCCCGTCGGACGCCCCCTGCCCGAGTTCAGCGACCCCGCTCCTCTCGCCTCGCACGGCCCGGCCCGGATCATCGCCCTCTGCAACCAGAAGGGTGGCGTCGGCAAGACGACGACCACGATCAACCTGGGCGCCGCGCTCGCCTCGTACGGGCGCCGCGTGCTGATCGTGGACTTCGACCCGCAGGGGGCGGCGTCCGTCGGGCTGGGGATCAGCCCGCACGAGCTCGACCGGACCGTCTACAACCTGCTCATGGAGCGCGGGGTCGACGTCGGTGAGGTCATCCAGGAGACGGCCGTGCCGGGCCTGGACCTGCTCCCCGCCAACATCGACCTCTCCGCGGCAGAGGTGCAGCTCGTGGGGGAGGTCGCCCGTGAGTCGATCTTGGCGCGGGTGCTGCGCGGGGTCGAGGACGACTACGACGTCGTCCTGGTCGACTGCCAGCCCTCGCTCGGTCTGCTGACGGTCAACGCCCTGACCGCGGCCCACGGGGTGCTGATCCCGCTCGAGTGCGAGTTCTTCGCCCTGCGCGGAGTGGCCTTGCTCGTCGAGACGATCGAGAAGGTCCGGGACCGCCTCAACCCGCGGCTCGAGGTCGACGGCATCTTGGCCACGATGCACGACCCGCGCACCCTGCACTCCCGGGAGGTGCTGGCGCGCGTGCACGAGGCCTTCGGGGACCAGCTGCTCCACACCGTGATCGGGCGAACGGTCAAGTTCCCCGACTCGTCGGTGGCGGCCGAGCCGATCACCACCTACGCCCCGTCGCATCCGGGGGCGACGGCGTACCTGCAGCTCGCCCGGGAGCTGGTGGCCCGTGGCGACGCGGCCTGAGGGCGCGACCGCCGCACCGGACGAGGTCGAGCAGGCCCGCAGCGTCAGCAGCCCCTTCGAGGTGCACCTGGAGAACTTCACCGGCCCGTTCGACCTCCTGCTGGGGCTGATCTCGAAGCACAAGCTCGACATCACCGAGGTCGCTCTGGCCCAGGTCACCGACGAGTTCATCGCTGCGGTCCGGGCCGCCGAGGCCGGGGACGAGCCGTGGGAGCTCAACCGGATCAGCGAGTTCCTCGTGGTCGCGGCGACCCTGCTCGACCTCAAGGCCGCGCGCCTGCTGCCCGCGGGTGCGGTCGAGGACGCCGAGGACCTCGAGATGCTCGAGGCCCGCGACCTCCTGTTCGCCCGGCTGCTGCAGTACCGGGCCTACAAGGACGTCGCCCAGGGGCTGGGGCAGCGCCTCGAGGCCCAGGCCCGCAGCCTGCCCCGAGAGGTCGGGCTCGAGCCGGACCTCGCCGCGCTGCTGCCCGAGCTCGTCATGGAGATCGGACCGGCCGAGCTCGCGGTGCTCGCCGCCCACGCCCTGCAGCCCCGCGTCGCTCCCACGGTGGACACGGGCCACCTGCACGCCCCGGCGGTGAGCGTGCGCGAGCAGGCAGCGGTGCTCGTCGACCGGCTGCGCAGGGCAGGCTCGGGGTCCTTCCGGACGCTGGTCCAGGACGCTGAGTCGAGCCTGGTCGTCGTGGTGCGGTTCCTGGCCCTGCTCGAGCTCTACCGTGAAGGGGTGGTCGGCTTCGACCAGGTCAGCCCCCTGGGGGACCTGACCGTGCGGTGGACCGGCGGGCAGGAGGACGAGATCGACGTGGTCGACGACTACGGTGACCTCCCTGTCGAGGCCGTACCGGCCGGTGGCGGCCTGCCGAGCACCGATCGCCCTGAGGAGGGAGGCGCATGAGCACCACGACCACCCCGGCGAGCCCCGACCCCCGGCCCGGCCCGGCCCCCGAAGAGCTCGCCTTCGACGTCTCGGAGCTACCCGGAGGCGCGCGCGGCGCCCTCGAGGCCGTGCTGATGGTCGCCGACGAGCCCCTGCCCGCCCTGCGCCTCGCGACTGTCCTCGGTCTGCCGACCGCACAGGTCGAGGACCACCTCGCCGAGCTCGCGGCGGAGTACCGTGAGCAGGGTCGTGGCTTCGACCTCCGGCACGCAGGTGCGGGCTGGCGCTTCTACTCCGCGCCCGCCCACGCCGACGTCGTCGGGCGCTTCGTGCTCGACAGGCAGACGGCTCGGCTGACGCAGGCCGCCCTCGAGACCCTCGCGGTCATCGCCTACCGCCAGCCCGTGACCCGCGGGCAGGTGTCTGCCGTGCGCGGCGTCAACGTCGACTCGGTGGTGCGGACCCTCGCGGCCCGCGGCCTCGTGGTCGAGCTGGGTACCGAGCCAAGTGGTGCCGTGCTCTACGGCACCTCCCCGTACTTCCTGGAACGGATGGGCATGACAAGTCTGGACGATCTGCCACCCCTGGCCCCCTACCTGCCGGAGATCGACACGATGTCGGGCGTCGACGGCGAGCCGGAGGCCACCCCGTGAGCCGGGGAGGGCGCCGCAAGCCGGCGCACCAGCCGCCGGCCCGGGACGTGCACGACCCCGAGGGCGTGCGGCTGCAGAAGGTCCTCGCGGGGGCCGGTCTCGGCTCACGTCGGGCCTGCGAGGAGATCATCGCCAAGGGCCGGGTCACCGTCGACGGTGTCCCCGTGCGCGAGCTGGGCATCCGGGTGGACCCGCGCACCGCCGTGGTGCACGTGGACGGGATGCGTCTGCAGCTCGACAGCTCGATGGTGACGATCGCCCTGAACAAGCCGGCGGGCGTGGTCTCGACCATGCACGACCCGATGGGCCGGCCGACCCTCGAGCAGTTCGTCGCGGACCGTCCCGAGCGGCTCTTCCACGTGGGCCGGCTCGACGCCGAGACCGAGGGCCTGCTCCTCATGACCAACGACGGCGAGCTCGCCAACCGCCTCGCACACCCGTCGCACGGGGTGCCCAAGACGTACCTGGCCACGGTCGAGGGCCGTGTCAAGGGCCTGCTCGCGCAGCAGCTGCGGTCCGGGGTCGAGCTCGAGGACGGCGTGGTCAAGGTCGACGACTACCGGCTGGTCGACACCACCCCGCAGACGAGCATGGTCGAGGTCGTCCTGCACGAGGGCCGCAACCACGTCGTCCGGCGCCTGTTCGAGGAGGTCGGGCACCCGGTCACGCGCCTGCTGCGGACGCGGGTCGGGCCCATCCGGCTGGGCAACCTGCCGCCTGGCCGGACCCGCGTGCTGGGCCGGGAGGAGCTCGGCTCGCTGATGTCCTCGGTCGACCTGTGACCCTGCCTGCGGCTGCCCGGGGCGGACGGGTACGCTCGCGGGCGGTCACCAGTCGACGGAGGGGTGCAGCATGACTGTCCGAGCGATCCGCGGGGCGACCCAGCTCGAGAGCGGCGACCGCGAGCACCTGTTCGAGCGGACCGCGGAGCTGGTGCGCGAGGTCATCACCGCCAACGGGCTGGCGACCGAGGACCTGGTCTCGATCATCTTCACGTGCACCCCGGACCTCACCGCGGACTTCCCCGCGGCGGCGGCCCGCGAGATGGGCATGGGCGACGTGCCGCTCATGTGCGCGGTCGAGATCGACGTGCCCGGTGCCCTGCCGCGCGTCGTCCGGCTGATGGCGCACGTGAACCTCGAGCGCCCGCGCGCGGAGATCCAGCACGTCTACCTGCACGGCGCCACGGTGCTGCGCAAGGACCTGGCCCAGTGAGGCGGAACCGGTGAGGCGCCCCCGATGAGCACGAGCCCGCCCCGGCCGGCAGCCGCGACGCGCGGGCCGGTGCGGGTGGTCGGCACGGGG
>NZ_JALPKN010000278.1 GCF_023630195.1 Actinotalea sp. C106
CCACCCCGGCGACCAACGGCGCCTCGGGCCCGACGACGACGAGGTCCGCCCCGAGCTCGACCGCGAGGCCGGCGACCGCGGCGCCGTCGAGCGGGTCGACCTCGTGGAGGGTCGCGATCGCCGCGATCCCGGGATTCCCCGGGGCGGCGTGGAGCTCGTGGCCGCTCGCGACGTGGCCGTCGAGCACCTCGGGGTCGTTCTCGCCGATCACGGCCGGGGTGACCTCGGCCGGGCCGGGGACGGCGCCGCTGGCCAGCGACCGGATGATGGCGTGCTCACGGGCGCCCGAGCCGATGACGAGGATCCGCACGGCTCAGCCCAGCAGGTCGTGCCGGACGATGGTGGCCTCGCGGCCCGGACCCACCCCGATCGAGGAGATCCGCGCCCCGGACATCTCCTCGACGGCCAGCACGTAGCGCTGGGCGTTGACCGGCAGCTCCTCGAAGGTGCGGACGTGGGAGATGTCCTCCCACCAGCCGTCCAGCTCCTCGTAGATCGGGACCGCGTGGTGGAAGGCGGTCTGGTCGACGGGCATCTCGTCGTGCCGCACGCCGTTGACGTCGTAGGCCACGCAGACCGGGACCTTCTCGAGCCCGGTCAGCACGTCGAGCTTGGTGAGCACCAGGTCGGTCAGGCCGTTGACCCGGCTCGAGTAGCGGGCGATCACCGCGTCGTACCAGCCGCAGCGGCGTGGGCGGCCCGTCGTCGTGCCGTACTCGCCGCCGGTCTTGCGGAGCCACTCCCCGGCGTCGTCGTTGAGCTCGGTCGGGAAGGGGCCCTCGCCCACGCGGGTCGTGTACGCCTTGATGACGCCGACCACGCGGTCGATGCGGGTGGGCCCGACCCCTGAGCCCGTGCACGCCCCGCCGGCCGTGGCCGAGGAGGAGGTCACGAAGGGGTAGGTGCCGTGGTCGACGTCGAGCATGGTCGCCTGACCCGCCTCGAAGACGACGATCTTGTCCGCGTCGAGGGCCTCGTTGAGCACCAGGGCGGTGTCCGCGACCATCGGGCGCAGCCGTTCGCCGTAGGCCAGCAGGTCCTCGACGGTCTCCTCGACGGTGATCGCGCGGCGGTTGTAGACCTTGACCAGCAGGTGGTTCTTCTGGTCCAGAGCCCCCTCGACCTTCTGGGCCAGGATGTTCTCGTCGAACAGGTCCTGGACCCGGATGCCGACCCGGCTGATCTTGTCCGCGTAGGTCGGCCCGATGCCCCGGCCTGTGGTCCCGATGCGACGCTTGCCGAGGAACCGCTCGGTGACCTTGTCGAGCGTCCGGTTGTAGGGCGCGATGATGTGCGCGCTCGAGGAGACCAGCAGCCGTGAGACGTCGACCCCGCGCACCTCGAGGGCGTCGAGCTCGGCGAACAGCACCTCAAGGTCGACCACCACACCGTTGCCGATGATCGGGGTCACCCCGGGCGAGAGGATCCCCGACGGCAGCAGGTGCAGGGCGTACTTCTCGCCGTCGATGACGACGGTGTGCCCGGCGTTGTTGCCGCCGTTGAACTTGACGACGTAGTCGACCCTCGAGCCGAGCTGGTCGGTGGCCTTGCCCTTGCCCTCGTCGCCCCACTGGGCTCCGAGCACGACGACGGCTGGCATGTGGTTCCTTCTGTCGGACGGCACGGAGGGCGCACCGGCCCCGAGGGGCTCGCACGCCGCACCGAGGCTACCGGAGCGCGGCCCCAGGAGGGCGGGACGCCCGCCTGGGCGGGCCGCTCACCGGCACGGAGGGTTCAGCGCAGGGCGGTGACCTCGTCGACCGAGGTGCCGCAGTCGGCGAGCAGGGCACGGCACCGCTCGGCCTCGGGCTCCTCGCCGATCCGCCCGGCAGCCTCGGCCAGAGCCAGCAGGGCCCGCAGGAACCCCTGGTTGGGCTCGTGGTCGACCGGCACCGGACCGGTCCCGCGCCAGCCCGCGCGTCGCAGGGCGTCCAGGCCGCGGTGGTAGCCGGTGCGCGCGTAGGCGTAGGCCGCGACGGCGCCGTCGAGGTCCGAACCCTGAGCGGCCAGGGACTCCTCGGCCAGGAGCGCCCAGAGCAACGAGGAGGCGGGTTGCTGCGGGACGACCTCACGGACCGACGCCCCAGCCGCGAGGGACTCCCGGGCGGCGACGTCGGGGTGGTCGGTCGGCAGCAAGGTGGGCGGCGGACCGCCGAGCAGGTTCTCCATGCCCCCATCCTGGACCCCGTCGGGGTGGAGGTGCACCACACGGACCCCGTGGGTAGTGTCGACGACGGCCCTTGAACGGGGCCCCCCCTCGAGAGAGCCGCTCCTCCCCCATGATCGAGATCTCGATGTCCGCCGCGACCACGACGATCGTCGTCTCGGGAGATCTCGACCTGAGCGAGCGCACGCAGTTCCCCGAGATCACCGCGCGGGTCACCGGGCTGCGCCGTCAGCTCCTGGTCATCGACATGTGCGGCGTGACCTTCATGGACTCGACCGGCGCGGCCTTCCTCATCTCCCTCGCCGACGCCGGCCTGAAGCGGGGCGGGGCCACCGTGCTGCGCGGCTGCGACGACCGCGACCTCTTCGTCCTCGAGGTGTGCGGCGCGCTGGACCTGTTCCGCATCGACCACGAGCACGCCTGCCCGCCCGAGGCCCTCGTCGCCAGCACCTAGGCCCGAGGCGCCAGCACGCAGGGCCTCAGCAGGGCCTCAGCAGCACCGACGAACGTCTCAGCCCTCGCGTCGCCCGCGTGCGCTGCTGATCGGCACCGGGTTCACCCGCGCCCACACGAGCTTCCCCGAGCCGCTCGGCCGCCAGCCCCAGTCCGCGAGCCGCTCGACGATGCGCATGCCGTAGCCCCCGACCCGGCCCGGGTGCCCGTCCGTGGCCACGGGCGGCGCGGGGTTGGAGTCCTCGACCTCGATGCGCAGGCCCTGGCCGGTGTCGTACAGGCGCAGCACCACGTGCCCCCACCCGTGCAGCACGGCGTTCGCGACCATCTCCGAGACCACGAGCTCGGCGCTCGGCCCGCCGGGGATCTCCCAGGCCTGGCACGAGCGCAGCACGGCCTGCCGGGCGCGGGCGATCGAGCTCGGCTCGCTCGGCAGGGACCAGCGACGACGGCGCGGGGTCCCGGCCGCGGGAGCCGCCTCGCTCTCGGGGTCCGGCACGCGTACGACGACGACCGCGACGTCGTCCTCGGGACTGTCGGCCAGGCGGGAGAGCAGCACCTCGCCAGCACCGGCGGCGTCCTGACCGTGCAGGCCCGTCGAGACCTCTTCGAGGGCCTCGAGCCCCTCCCGCTGGCCGCGGTCCCGACGCTCGATCAACCCGTCGGTGTAGAGCAGGAGGACGTCCCCCGGCCGCAGCCGGTAGGCGGAGGTCTCCCGGGCGCGGCTGCCGAAGCCCACCAGGGCGCCACCCGCGCCGTCGAGCCGGGTGACCTCGCCCTGGCGGACGACGAGGGGCGGCAGGTGCCCGGCCCGCGAGTAGCGCAGCAGCCACCCCTCCTCGTCCCGCACGAGGGTGGCCAGGACCAGGCTCGCCGACCGGGGGATCCGCATGCCTGCCACGAGCTTGTCGACCCGGTCGAGCACCACCCCGGGCTCGGCCATCTCATGGGCGTAGGAGCGCACCACCGAGCGCAGCTGGCCCATCGCCGCGGCAGCCTCGACGTCGTGCCCCACGACGTCGCCGATGACCACGGCGACCTGGTCCTCGGCGACCTGCAGCACGTCGTACCAGTCGCCGCCGACCTGCGCGTGGGCCGAGCTCGGGGCGTAGTAGGTCCAGACGTCCAGGTCCTTGACGTCGTCCTGCTCGGGGAGCATCGCGCGCTGCAGGGCCTCCGCCAGGCCGTGCTCGCGGGCGTAGAGCCGCACGTTCTCGACGGCCATCCCCACGCGCCGCGCCACGAGGCCGAGTACGGCGTGCGCCGTCTCGTCGAGGCCCGCGGGCAGCGGGACCGAGACCAGCAGGCCGGGGTTGCGCCGACGCCCCGGCACCACGTGCACGACGACGCGGCGCGGCGGGTCCGGCAGCCGGGGGGGCGCCGAGCGGAGGTGGCTGACGAGCCACTCGGA
>NZ_JALPKN010000279.1 GCF_023630195.1 Actinotalea sp. C106
AGGGCCCGACGGCCGACGTCACCTCGGGCCCGCCCGCGGTGGGCGTGGGGCGGGCCCTGCGGTGAGCTCCCCCGGCACCGGCCTGGGACCCGTCCTGCTCCGTCTGGTCCAGGTCTCCCGGACCCACGGCGAGGGTGACCTCGCGGTCCACGCCCTGCAGGGCGTGGACCTCGACGTGCGCGTGGGGGAGCTCGTCGCGGTGATGGGCCCTTCGGGCTCGGGCAAGTCGACCCTGCTCAACCTGGCTGGTGGCCTGGACACCCCGACCGGGGGCACCGTGACCCTGGCGGGGGCCGAGCTCTCTGCCCTGGACCTCAAGGGCCGCGCGCGTCTGCGTCGCCGCAGCGTGGGCTACGTGTTCCAGGACTTCAACCTCGTGCCGGCCCTGACCGCCGCCGAGAACGTCTCCCTCCCGCGTGAGCTGGACGGCGTCCGGCAGCGTGAGGCGCAGGTCGAGGCCCTCGCCGCCCTCGAGGAGGTGGGTGTCGCCGAGCTCGCCGACCGCTTCCCGGACGAGATGTCCGGCGGCCAGCAGCAGCGCGTCGCGATCGCCCGTGCCCTCGCCGGCCCCCGCAGCCTGGTGCTGGCCGACGAGCCCACAGGGGCGTTGGACTCGGTCACGGGCGAGGAGGTCATGCGCGTGCTGCGGTCTCGGGTCGACGCAGGGGCCGGTGGCCTGCTCGTGACCCACGAGGCCCGCTTCGCCGCCTGGGCCGACCGCACGGTGTTCCTGCGGGACGGGGTCGTCGTCGACTCGACGGGGGACCGTGGCGGTCCCGGCTCGCTGCTGGTCGGTGCGGGGTCCGACGGCCTCGGGTCCGGCCGCCGGTCGAGCGGTCCGACCGACCAGGACGGCTGATGGGCCGTCGCCTCGCGGCACTGCGGGCGACCGCTCGGATCGCCCGTCGACAGGCCGCCCGCTCCCGGGGGCGGACCGCCCTCGTCGCCATCATGGTGGCCCTTCCCGTGGTCGCCGCCGTGGTGATCGACGTCCTGGTGCGCTCCTCGGTCCCCACCGGGCCCACCTACGCCCGGTACGCCCTCGGCGAGGAGCTCCAGGCCCGGGTGACCTACGTGTGCCCGGGGGAGGTCCACCAGGTCCCGCACGTGGGCCTGGGGGGCGTCAGCTGCGGCTGGTCGGAGGAGGGGGACCCCCAGGTCCCCGAGGAGCCCGCAGAGGTGCAGGAGCGGATCGAGGCGGTCGTGGGCCCCGCGGTCACGGTGATCCCCGCGCTGCAGACCCCGGTCCGGGTCGACGGACCCACGCGCAGCGAGCGCATGCTGCACCTCGCCGAGGTGGACCTCGGTGCCCCGGGGGTGGCGAGCGCCTACCCCCTCGAGAGCGGCGCCCTCCCGCGTACCAGGGGTGAGGTGGTCCTCGCCCCGTGGCTCGCCGAGACCCTCGACGTCCTCCCGGGGGACGGCCTGGTCGTCACCGGTCCCTCGGGGCAGGAGGTCGACGTCGAGCTCGTGGGCGTGCTCGACCGGACCGTCCCCGCGACGGACCTCCTCGGGCTGACGGGGGTCCTCGGCCGGGCCGAGGACCGCCTGGACGGTCAGGAGCGGACCGACGGGCTGACCGACCTGGACGGGGCCGACAGGTTCGTCGGCCTGGACCGTGCGGAGTGGCTGGTCGCCGGGCCGACGCCGATCACGTGGGACATGGTGCTCGAGCTCAACGCGGTCGGGCTGCAGGTCGCGAGCCGCGAGGTGCTGCTCGCCCCGCCTGCGGTCGAGGGGGTGGGGGACCCCACGGAGGGACAGGCCGAGGCGCGGACCCTTGCTTTTGGGGCCGCGGTGGTCGGTGCCGGTCTCCTCGAGGCAGTCCTCCTCATCGGTCCCGCCTTCGCGGTGGGTGCCCGGCGGCAGACCAGGGCCCTGGCCCTGGTCGCGGCCCAGGGCGGCGAACGCCGCGACCTGCGCCGGGTGGTGCTGTGGGGCGCGGTGGTCATCGGTGTCGGGGCCTCGGTGGGGGCTGCCGCGCTGGGCGTGACGGTCGGTGCGCTGCTCGTCACCGCGGTCCCCGCCACCGCCTCCTCCTTCCCCAACCTCGTGGTCCCGTGGCTCGAGGTCGCGAGCTTCGTGCTGATCGGCGTCCTGATCGCCGTGGCGGCGGCCTGGTTGCCTGCCCGGACCGCGGCCCGGGTGGACGTCGTCGCCGCCCTGGCCGGGCGGCGTTCGGAGGCCCGTCCGCGGCGCGCGGTGCCCCTGGTCGGGATCGTCCTGCTCGGAGCAGGGGTCGCGACCTCCCTGGCCGGGGCGGTCCGCAGCGAGCCCGTGCTCGCGACACTCGGCGTGCTGCTCCTCATGGTGGGGATGGTCGCGGCCTCGGGGGCGATCGTCACCCTGATCGGTGGCCTGGCTCGGTGGGCCCCGCTCGCGCCACGCCTCGCGATGCGCGACGCGGCCCGTCAGCGGGGACGCACCGCCCCCGCCCTGGCCGCGGTGATCGCCGCCGTCGCGGGTGCCACCGCCGGCCTGGTCTACGTGGCCTCGGAGGCCCAGCGTGACGAGCTGCTCTACTCCCCGGTGGCGGAGGTGGGCGTCATCCAGGTGGGGCTGCCCTCCGAGGAGGAGGACGAGGACACCCGGGCGGGGCTACTGACCAGCGCCGAGGAGGTCCTCGAGTCCTCGGTCGACCTCGAGGCGATCGCCCCGGTGAGCATGCTGGTGCCCACCGACCAGGAGATCGACCCCCTGACCGGCCTGGGGGCCGACCTCTGGATCTACCCCGAGGTCCCCGTCGAGAAGCAGTGCCCCGTGTGGCTGCTGGACCGGGCCCCCACCGACGCCGAGCTCGCCGAGGCCGCGGCGGACCCGCGGTGCCAGGAGCGCCCCGAGTACTCCTCGGGGGGCGTCTGGGCCACGACCTCGTGGTCCTCGGGGGTGATCATGGACGACGGCGCAGCGGTCGCCGTCCTCGGCCTGCCGGAGGCCGAGGAGGCTGCGGCTGCCCTGGCCCGGGGGGAGGCCCTGGTCCACGACGAGCGGGCCCTGCGCCCGGACGGCACGGTGGAGCTCGCCGCCACGGTCCAGGACGCGCAGGGCTCGCAGCTCGCCTCTCTGGTCCTCGAGCGCCCCGCTCGGGTGACCGGGTGGTCCAACTTCCTCTACCAGCTCGTCCTGCCGCCCGAGAGCATCGAGGCGCTGGACGGCGAGGCGAAGGCTCAGCCCGTCGGGCTGGTCGCACGCCCGGCCGTCGAGCTCGACGGCCCCGAGGTAGAGGCGCTGCGCGCCGCCCTCGAGGCCGTCCACCCTTCGATGGTCCTCGAGGTCGAGAGCCCGTACGAGCACCGCGACACGACCCTGTCGCTCCTGATCCTGGCGGTCCTGGGTGTGGTCGGTCTCGGCGCGACCTGGTCGGCGGTCGGGCTCGCGGCCGCCGAGTCCCGGGCCGACCTCGCGACCCTCGCTGCCGTGGGCGCTGCTCCCCGCACGCGCAGGCTGGTCGCCGGGGCCCAGGCCGGGGTCATCGCGGTGACCGGCACGGTGCTCGGGGTCCTCGTCGGGACCATGCTCGGCGGGGTGTTCGTCGAGCTGCAGACCGCGGCCTGGAGCACTCTGCCCGACCGGACCTGGCAGCTGGTCATGCCGTGGTCCGGTCTCGTCACGGTCCTCCTGGGTCTGCCGACCTTCGCGATACTCGGCACAGCCCTGACCACGCGCTCGCGCCTCTCCCTCGTCCGGCGGATCCCGTCATGAGCGCCGAGCCGACCCGCCGGTCCGCGGGCACGAGCACGCCCCCCGCCCCGTCGAGTCCGGCACCCGAGCAGGAGTCCCTGGACCGGGAGCTGCGGCGGATGGAGGTCATCCACCGCCGCGAGATCCTCGCCGCCCGCGGGGCACGTCGTCCCGCACCCCTGGGCACGGCCGAGCTTCGTGCGCCACGATGGAGGGCATGAGCCCGACGACGCCCGACCTCCGCACCGCTGCACCGCCGCTGCTCGACGTCCCCCGCACCGCCCTGGTCACCGGGGCCGGCCGGGGCATCGGCCGGGGCCTG
>NZ_JALPKN010000027.1 GCF_023630195.1 Actinotalea sp. C106
CTCGGGCGGGGTCGGCTCCCTGGCCGTCCAGCTCGGCACCGCCCTCGGCGCTCGCGTCATCACGACCGCAGGCGGGCCCGAGCGCGCCGCGCGCTGCCTCGAGCTCGGTGCCGTCGCCGCGGTCGACCACCGCAGCGAGGACTTCGTCGACCGGTGCCGCGAGCTGACGGCTGACCGCGGGGTCGACGTCGTGCTCGACGTCGTCGGCGCCGCCTACCTGGGGCGCAACCTGGAGGTGCTGGCGACCGGCGGGCGCCTCGCGGTGATCGGGATGCAGAAGGGGCGACGGGCCGAGCTCGACCTGGGCGCCCTCCTGGCCCGTCGCGCCACCGTGCTGGGCACCACCCTGCGCTCGCGCCCCGCCGCCGAGAAGGCCGCGATCGTCGCCGAGGTGGTCGAGCACGTGTGGCCGCACGTGCGCAGCGGCGCCGTGCGGCCCGTGGTCCACGAGCGCCTCTCGCTCGACGACGCCTCACGCGCCCACGAGCTGATGGCCGCCGGGGAGGTCTTCGGCAAGCTCCTGCTGGTCCCCTGACCTCGATCAGCCCAGCAGTCGATCAGGCCAGCAGACCCGGCTGAGCCCGGTCAGCCCAGCAGGCCGCGCGCGAGGGCAGGGGCCAGGGTCGGGGTCAGCGGCAGGCGCGGGATGAGGGTCGCCTGGACCGCGTGGTACAGGTCGGCCTTGCCGGCCCAGGTCGTCGTGGACACCTGCTGGTCGGGAGCGAGCTCGTGCCACCACGAACCGCCCTCGCGGTCGAGGAGGTGCTCGGCCGCGTAGTCCCACCACTGCTGGTACCAGGCGTCGTACCGCTCCTCCCCGGTCGCCGCGAACAACGCCGCAGCGGCACCCAGGGCCTCGCACAGCACCCAGTGCATGCGCTCGCGCACCACCGGGCTCCCCGACCAGTCCACCGTGTAGACGAACCCCGGGGCCCCGTCCACGTGCCAGCCCTCGCGCACCGCGGCGTCGACCAGGTCGACGGCGTCCTCGAGCATCCAGCCGGGCGGGTCGTCCCCCCGGGCCTCGAGGGCGGCGCGCACGTGCAGGGCGAGGCGCGCCCACTCGAGCCAGTGCCCGACCGTCGCCCCGTACGGCCGGAAGGGGTGGGCCGGGGCGTCCGCGTTGTAGTCGAGCAACGGCTGCCACGCGGTGTCGAAGTGCTCGGGCAGGCGCCACCGGTTCCCGCGCGCGAACTCGTGGACCACCCGCTCGGTGATCCGCGCCGCGCGGTCCAGCCAGGCGCGCTCCCCCGTGACGTCGGCAGCGGCGAGGTAGGCCTCGACCGTGTGCATGCCGGCGTTGACCCCGCGGTAGTCCTCGCAGGTAGTGAAGGTCCGGTCCCAGGACTCGACGACCATCCCGGCCTCCTCGTCCCAGAAGTGCGCCAGGCTCACGGCCAGCGCCTCGTCGAGCAGCTCACGCGCCCCGGGGCGGCCGGCGGCCGCAGCGCTCGCACTCGCGAGGATCACGAAGGCGTGCGGGTAGGCCCCCTTGTCGGTCTCGGTCGGTCCCTGCGGTCCGACGGCGGCGAACCAGCCCCCGTGCTCGGCGTCGCGGAACGGACCGTCCAGGGCCGCGAGCCCGTGGTCGGCCATCGCCCCCGCCCCCGGGCGCCCGAGCAGGGCCCCGAGGGAGTGGACGTAGGTCATCCGGCAGGTGATCCACAGCGCGGTGTCCCGGTCCGTCTCGGGCTGGCCGTGCTGGTCGAGCCAGCCGAAGCCCTGCGGCGTGCGCGCGGCCCGGCCGAAGTCGAGGAGGCGGTGGGTCTCCCCCTCGAGCCAGCGGTGGTGCGCGGGGGAGGTCAGCCAGGGCATCGCATCTCCTTCGGGGCGGGCGGCGAACTCAACCTAGCGGGCGCCCGTCGCCGGGGCGGCCCTCAGGCAGGTGGCTCGGCGAGCCGTGGCCTGCGCCGCACCGAGGTGAGCGCGATCGCCGCCGAGACGAGCACCAGGCCGACGAGCTCGACGCCGTGCGGCCACTGGCCGAGCACGACCGCGCCGACCACGGCCGCGGTCGCGGGGAGGAGGGCGAGCAGCACCGCGAAGGTCGCCGGGCTCACCTTGCGGAGCACCAGCTGCTCGAGCCCGTAGGGCACCACCGAGGAGAGCACCGCGACCACGACGAGGGCCAGGGCCAGCCGCCACGAGCCGAAGGCCGGGGCGGCGGTCGCAGCGAGGAACGGGGCGAAGGCGAGGGACCCGATGGCCATCGCGACCGCGAGCATGGTGACCCCGTCCCCACGCACCGCGACACGGCGTCCCAGCAGGATGTAGCCGGCCCAGCACGCGGCCGCGACACCGATCGCGACCAGCCCGACCACCACGCCGTCCCCGCCGAGGCTCAACGTCACCCCGGCCAGCAGCACCACACCCACGGCCGCGAGGCCGATGCCGACCCGTTCGCGCCACCCGCTGCCCGTGATCGCGGCGACCGCCACCGGCCCGATGAACTCGATGGCCACCGCGGTGCCCAGCGGCAGGTGCTCGATCGCGACGTAGAAGGAGATGTTCATCGCGGCGAGCACCACACCGAAGAGCGCGACGGCGAGGAGGTCGTGCCTGGTCCAGGTCATCCGCCAGGGGCGGCGCCACAGCAGCAGCACGAGGGCCGCCACCACGAGCCGGGACCACGCGACCCCGGCCGCACCCATCTGCGTGAAGAGCCCCACGGCGACCGCGGCCCCGCCGTACTGGGTCAGCCCCGAGACGACGAAGAGCGCCGGGGCAGGGACCCGGCCGACGGCTCCTGCCCCTGGGGTGCGCACCCGAGCACTATGCCCGACCACCACCCCGCCCGCGGGTCATGCGGCGGGCCCGCGCACGACGACGCCCCACCCCCGGCGAGGGGACGGGGCGTCGTCGGTGCTGTGCTGGGCCGTGCGGTGCCCTTCGGTGCCGTGCGGTCGCGATCAGCCCTTGACGGATCCCGCGAGCAGCCCGCGGACGAAGAACCGCTGGAGCAGCAGGAACACGATGACCGGGACGATCATCGCGATGAAGGCCCCCGAGGACAGCAGGTGCCAGGTCTCGCCGCGGTTGCCCGCGAGCTCACCCAGGCGCACCGTGAGCGGTGCGACGTTCTGGGCGGAGCCGAAGACGAGGGCCACGAGCAGGTCGTTCCACACCCACAGGAACTGGAACACCGCGAAGGCCGCGATGGCCGGGACCAGCAGGGGCAGCAGCACCTGGAAGAAGATCTTCACGTGCCCGGCGCCGTCGACGCGGGCCGCCTCGACCAGGGACGGCGGGATGTCCTTCATGAAGTTGTGCAGCAGGAAGATCGCGAGCGGCAGCGCGAAGATCGAGTGCGAGAGCCACACCGTCCAGAAGGACCCGGCCAGCCCCCAGCTCACGTACTGGGTGAGCAGCGGGATCATGGTGATCTGGATGGGCACGATCTGCAGGGCGAAGACCGCCACGAAGAGGATCTCGCGGCCTCGGAAGTCGATCCAGGCGAAGGCGTAGGCCGCGAGCAGCGCGATGCTGATCGGGATGACCACCGCGGGGATCGTGATGACCACCGTGTTGATGAAGTACTCGATGAAGTTCGTCGACCCTCCGAAGAGGACCTCCTGGTAGTTGTCCAGGGTGAAGGTCGGCCTGGCGAGGACGTTCCACCAGCCGTCCTCGCGGATGTCCTGCGAGGTGCGGAAGGACGTGACGAAGAGGCCGAAGGTCGGGATGGTCCACAGGATCGCGATGATGATCGCGATGCCCGAGGCCCAGGGCGAGCTGATCTTGCCCTTGACCGCGATGGCGCGCTTCTCGGCCCGGGTGAGCTTGACGGTCGAGCGCGGCTTGGCCTCGCCCGGCTCACGGGTGGCGATGCCCTGCACGGGGGCGGGGTTGGTCGTCATCGGATCTCCTCCGCGAGTCGCATCTGCCGGACGTTGTAGACCACGAGCGGGATCACCAGGACGAAGAGGATCACCGCGAGGGCGGCACCCAGGCCGGCATCCCCGAGCCGGAAGCTCTGGTCGTAGAACTCGTTCGCGACCACCGAGGTGCCGAAGTTGCCGTTGGTCATGGTCCGGACGATGTCGAAGACCTTGAGGGTCGTCATGGCGATGGTGGTGAGCACCACCACCAGGGCCGGACGGATGCTCGGCACCGTGATGTAGCGGAACATCTGCATGCCCTTGAGCCCGTCGAGCCGCGCGGCCTCGACGATGTCGTCCGGGATGGCCTTGATGGCTGCCGAGAGGATCGTCATCGCGAAGCCGGCCTGGATCCAGATCATCACGGCGATGAGGAAGAGGTTGTTCCACGGCGAGTTGATCAGGAACTGCTGAGGCTCGAGGCCGATCCACACCAGCACCTGGTTGATCAGGCCGGTCTGGTTGTTGCGCGGGTTGCCGTCGGCGTCGAGCAGCACCGCCCGGTACTCGTACATGAACCGCCAGATGATCGAGGCCCCGACCAGGGAGATCGACATCGGCAGGAACATGAGGGTCTTGGCGATCTTCTCGAACCGGGTGCGGTCGACCAGCACCGCGTAGATCAGGCCGAAGAGCGTGGCCACGAGGGGCACGAGGATGACCCACATCGCGGTGTTGCGCAGGACGATCTGGAACTCGTTCTCGCTGAACGCCCGGATGTAGTTGTCCAGGCCGATGAAGTCGTCGCTGTTACGGGCGAACAGGGAGGTGTACATCGTGCGGAGCGCCGGGTACACCAGGCCGAAGGCCACGAAGAGCAGCGCCGGGCCGACGAAGCCCGTGGCGACGAGCCAGTTCGGGATCCGCTTGGGCTTGTCGACGGCCAGCAGGATGCCGCCCATGACCACGACGAAGAGCACCACGGCGAGTGCCATGAGCAGGAGCTTCTGGCCCGGTCCGCTGGCCTCGAGCAGCCAGCCGCTGATGATCTCCCAGTAGTACCCGATCCAGGCGCCCGCATTCGCGAAGACGTCCACTCCCACCTCCGAGGTCTGCAGCGCCTACCTGGGCGCTGGCGACGTTGACACTGGCGGCCGGGAGGGGCCCGCCCTGCGGACGGGCCCCTCCCGGAGCGTGCTCAGCCGATCACGGCCAGGACGCCTCGATGGCGTCGAGGACCTCGTTGTCGGGCTTGTCGTTGGCGATCCAGTTCACCATCTCCGTCCAGAAGGACCCGGCGCCCACGGCACCCGGCATCAGGTCGGAGGCGTCGAAGCGGAACTCCCGGCTCGTGTCCGCGAGCAGCTCGGCCGACAGGGCGTCGATCGGCGACTCGTAGAGCGAGGTGTCCTGCTCGCTGTTGGCGCTGACCCAGCCCGGGGCGAGCGGGATCTTGGCGTTGACCCACTCAGGGCTGGTCAGGAAGGCCTGGAAGGCCTGGACCTCGGGGCGCTCGTCGAAGGCGGCGACGAACTCACCACCACCGAGCAGCGGCTGGCTGTCGGTGCTCTCCGACGGGAAGTAGAACGCGAAGACGTCGCCGTCCTCGGCCACCGTCACGCCCTCCTGCGCCTCGCCCCAGTTGGCCTGGTAGAAGGAGGCCTGGCGGTGCATCCAGCACTCGCCGTCGAGGATCGGGAAGCCCGCGTCGGTGAACTCGGTCGTCGCGATCGAGCTGACACCGCCGAAGCCGGCGTTGACGTACTCCTCGTTCTTGAGGATCGAGCCCACCGTCTCGAGCGCCTCGGCCACGGCCGGGTCGTTGAACGGGATCTCGTGGTTGACCCACTGGTCGTAGACGTCGGGGCCCGCGGTGCGGAGCATGACGTCCTCGAGCCAGTCGGTGGCCGGCCAGCCGGTCGCGTCGCCCGAGCCGATGCCCGCGCACCAGGGCGTGCCGCCCTCGGCCACGATCTGGTCGGACAGGGCGATGAGCTCGTCCCAGGTCTCGGGGATCTCGTAGCCCGCGTCGGCGAACATGCTCGGCGAGTACCAGACGAAGGACTTCACGTTGGCGCCCAGGGGCGTCGCGTAGAAGGTGTCGTCGACGGTGCCGTAGCCGCGCCACGCCTCGGAGTAGTAGGAGTCGACGTTCTCCGCCGCGAGGTCGCCCACCGGGACGATCGCGTCGGGGAAGTCGGTCACCAGGGTGTTGAGCAGGCCCGGCTGGGGGATGTACGCGACGTCCGGCGCGTTCCCGGCCTGGATGCGCACGGGGAGCTGCGCCTCGAACTCGCGCGAGCCCTCGTAGTTGATCGTCGCGCCGGTGCACTCCTCGAACTGGTCGTAGGAGTCGATGTGCGGCTGGTCCTCGGGGGCGGTGATCGAGGTGTAGAGGTTCACCTCCGTGCCGGAGAGGTCGCCGTACTGCTCGAAGGCCTCACAGCCCTCGGCGACCTCGAAGTCGCCGTCGTCGCCGGCCGTGTCGTCGTCCGACGGCGGTGGCGTACACGCCGCGAGGGTGAGGGCGAGGGCGGCGAAGCCCCCGACCGCGGCCGCGGATGCTCCGCGGCTCCTTCTGCTGATCATGGTGGTCCTCCACGTCGTTGTGGGCGTCCTGCGCCCGCGGGCTGTCCCCACACCGGCGTCGAAGAGCACGCGGCGTCGGGCACTCCCGCTATGCAAGCGCTTACAGCGGCCTCGGGGCAAGTGGTTCCGGCTACGTACCAGGCACGAGGTAGTAACAATTCGGTCACGAGCACGAGGCGCCAGCGCTCTGCGGGAGCGCTCCCACCCTAACGCCTACGAAGGCCCGCGGGGAACGCCTTGATCCGTTCGGGTGTCAGACGGCGGGCGCCGGCGGCGCCGGGGCTCCCTGCGGCGCCGGAAGGTCCGCGCCCCGCGGCGGCGCCGTCGAGCTCCGGACGAGCAGCTCGGTCGGCACCACGAGCTCCCGCGGCGGGACCACGCCCGCGATCATGTCGAGCACCAGCTGAGCCGCCATGGCCCCCTGCTCGGGGGCCGGCTGCACCATCGTCGTCAGCCCGACCAGCTCACCCAGGTCGTGCCCGTCGACGCCGACCACCGAGACGTCCGCGGGGACGCGCAGCCCCAGGTCGCGCAGGGCGAGCACGGCACCCATCGCCATCTCGTCGGAGGCGACGAACACGGCCGTGACGTCGGGTCGGGCCTCGACCAGGCGGCGCATCGAGGCCCGGCCCCCCTGCACGTCGAAGCCGCCGTGCACCATGAGGTCGTCGCTCACCTCGAGCCCCGCCCCCTCCAGGGCCGCGCGCCACCCGGCCTCGCGCCAGATCGGCGGGGACCACGGGGCGACGTCGTCGGGCGACCCGGTGATGTGGCCGATGGTCCGGTGCCCCAGGTCGATGAGGTGCTGCGTGGCCTCGACCGCGGTCGCGTGGTCGTCCAGACGCACCGTGACCTGACCGAAGCCGCCCCACCCGATGCAGACCAAGGGGTGCCCCAGGGCCAGCAGGGCCTCGATCTCGTCCTCCTCGAGGGGCAGGCCGACCACCAGCACGCCGTCGACGCGGCGGCGCAGCACGTCGGAGTCGACCCGGACCCGCCCCTCGGCCCCACGCAGCTCGAAGGTGTAGAGCAGGACGTCGAAGCCCTGGGACCGCAGCGCGCGCTCAGCCCCCTCGATGACGTTCGAGAAGTACCAGCGGTTGACCATGGGGCTGATCAGACCGATGGTCCGGGTCCGCCCGGAGGCCAGGCTCGCGGCCGACGGCGAGGCGACGTAGCCGAGCTGGGCGGCGACCCGGCGCACGCGCTCACGGGTGTCGTGGTTGACGTTGGGCAGGCCTCGCAAGGCGCGCGAGACGGTCGCGGTGGACACGCCGGCGGCGCGGGCAACGTCGTCGATGCCGGAGGCCATGGCGGCTGATTCTGCTCCTGAGGTGGAGCCGCGTCCACCGGCCGGGGCCCGCCGTGCTCGGCGACGGGCCGGTGGCGGCGCCCCCGCCTGCTCAGAGCAGCGAGCGCAGCACCGTCGCGGCGCCGTCCTCCTCGATCGTTCCCGTGACCTCGTCGGCGGCAGCCTGGACGGCCTCGGCCGCGTGCCCCATCGCCACACCCCGGGAGGCCCAGCGGAGCATGTCGACGTCGTTGCTGCCGTCCCCGAGGGCCACCGTCGCCGCGGGGTCCACGTCCAGGGCGCTGCGCACGATCTCGAGCGCGCTGGCCTTCGTCACCCCCGCCGGGGCGACGTCCATCCATGCCGTCCAGCCGATCGCGTAGGTGACCTCCGAGAGACCCGTGCGGGCGACCATCTCGTGGAACTCCTCGGGGGTGTGGCCCGGGCTGCGCACCACCAGACGCGTCACGTGACGGCCCGCGAGGTCCTCGAGGCCGACGACCTCCTGCACCCCGGAGAGCTCGCCGTCGGGGAAGGGCTTGTTCATCCGGAAGCCCACGCCCACCTCCTCGACCGCGAAGTGCGCCTCGGGCATCTCGCGGGCCATGAGGCGCAGGGCCGGGCCCGGGTCGAAGGTGATCACCTCGTGCACCACGTAGCCCTCGGGCAGGTCGGGGTCCAGGCGCACCGTGACCGAGCCGTTCGAGCACACCGCCCAGCCGTGCTCGATGCCGAGCTCGGCGGCGACCGGGACGGTGGCGTGCACCGAGCGCCCCGTGGCCAGCACCACGTGGTGGCCGGCCGCACGCACGGCCGCGACGGCCTCGCGCACGTCGTCGGCGAGGTCGCCCTCGTAGGTGAGCAGGGTGCCGTCGATGTCGAGGGCGACGAGCAGCGGGCCGCTCACGCGGCGGGCCCCGGGGTGAGGACCTCGAGGCCGCCCAGGTAGGGGCGCAGCCCCTCGGGCACCCGCACCGAGCCGTCGGCCTGCTGGTGGTTCTCGAGGATCGCCACGATCCAGCGCGTGGTGCCCAGCGTGCCGTTGAGGGTCGCGACCGTGCGGGTCTCCCCCTCGGCCGTCCGCTCCCGCACCCCGAGGCGCCGGGCCTGGTACGTCGTGCAGTTCGAGGTCGAGGTGAGCTCGAGCCACCGCTGCTGGCTCGGCAGCCACGCCTCGCAGTCGATCTTGCGGGCCGCGCTCGAGCCCAGGTCCCCCGCGGCGGTGTCGATCACCCGGTACGGCAGCTCGACCAGCCCGAGCATCTCCTCCTCGAGGGCCAGCAGACGGGCGTGCTCGTCCTCGGCGTCCTCGACCGTGGTCCAGCTGAACATCTCGACCTTGTGGAACTGGTGCACCCGGATGATGCCGCGGGTGTCCTTGCCGTAGGAGCCGGCCTCGCGCCGGTAGCAGGCCGACCAGCCCGCGTACCGCTGCGGTCCGGCGCCCAGGTCGAGGATCTCGCCCTGGTGGTAGCCCGCGAGCGCGACCTCCGAGGTGCCCACGAGGTACAGGTCGTCGGCCTCGAGACGGTAGACCTCGTCGGCGTGCGACCCGAGGAACCCGGTGCCCTGCATCACCTCGGGCTTGACCAGGGTCGGGGTGATCATCGGCGTGAAGCCGTGCGCCAGGGCGCGGTCCATGGCCGCGGTGAGCAGGGCGAGCTCGAGCCGTGCGCCCACCCCGGTGAGGAAGTAGAACCGCGCCCCCGAGACCTTGGCACCACGCTCGGTGTCGATCGCCCCGAGCCGCTCGCCGAGGTCGAGGTGGTCCCGGACGGTGAACTCGGGGCCCAGCTCGGCGGCGAAGTCGCGCGGCGTGCCCACGTGGCGGAGCACGGTGTAGTCCTCCTCACCGCCCCCGGGCACGCCGTCGATCACCACGTTGCCGATGCGCAGCAGCACCTGGTCGAGCTCGGCCGCGACGGCCTCGGACTCGGCCTGGGCGGCCTTGACCTGCTCGGCCAGCGTCTTGCCGCGGGCCAGCAGCTCGGTCTTCTCCTCGCCCTGGGCCTTGGCGACCTGCTTGCCCAGGCCCTTCTGCTCGGCGCGCAGCTGCTCGAAGTCCGTCAGCGCGGCGCGGCGGCGCTGGTCGAGGTCGAGGGCCTGGTCCACCAGGGAGGGGTCGTCACCCCGCAGCCGCTGGCTCGCACGGACGACGTCGGGGGTGTCCCTCAGGAGGCGCAGGTCGATCACCCCCCGAGCGTATCGACAGCGTCCACGCCTGCCGAGCCGATTCACGCCGGCCGGTTCACGCCGAGCCGGTTCGCCAGGTGAGGCGGGGGCGCGGCCCGTACGGTGTCGCCATGGAATGGGTCGCCTGGGTGAGCGTCATCGCCGCACTGCTCGCCGTCGTCGCGGTCACGTTGGCGATCCTCAACCGTCGGGCGCTGGTCGGGCACGGGGTGCCGATCAAGCCCTCGGCCGCCGGCCCGGGGGCGCGGGGTTCCGCCGGCGAGGGCGACGCCGCGCACACCCTGGTGGCCTTCGTCGCGAACCCGACCAAGCCAGGGGTCCCGGCCCTGCGCGACGCCGCCATCCAGGCCTGCGCCGCTCGGTACCTGCCCGAGCCCCTCTGGTTCGACACCACGGTCGAGGACCCGGGCATCGGCCAGGCCCGCGACGCCGTCGCCGCAGGGGCCGAGGTCGTCATCGCGGTCGGCGGCGACGGGACCGTGCGTGCGGTGGCCGAGGGCCTCACCGGGACCGACGCCGCCATGGCCCTGGTGCCGCAGGGAACGGGCAACCTGCTCGCACGCAACCTGGACCTGCCGCTCAACGACGTCGATGCGCTGCTGCGCATCGCGCTCACCGGCAGCACCCGGGCGATCGACGTCGGCTGGGTCCGCGTGGTCCGGGACGAGACCGAGGTCGAGGACGACATCGCCGAGGCCGACCCGGCCGCCGTCGTGCCCGAGGAGACCCCGCCCGACACGGCCGAGCCCTCACGGGACCACATCTTCCTGGTGATCGCGGGGCTGGGCTTCGACGCCGCGATGGTCGCCGACACCGACGAGCAGCTCAAGGCCCGGGTGGGCTGGATCGCGTACTTCGTCGCCGGGATCAAGCACCTGCGGGGCCGGCGGATGCGCCTGGAGATGAAGCTCGACGACGGCCCGTGGCTCCCGTTCCGCCTGCGCAGCCTGCTCTTCGGCAATGTCGGCCGACTGCCGGGCGGGATCACGCTGCTCCCCGACGCCGTGATCGACGACGGCATCCTCGACATCGGCGCGATCGACACCCGCGGCGGGATCGCCGGCTGGGCCCAGCTGTTCGGCGAGGTCGCCTTCCAGCGCTTCGGCTTCCACAACGACCTGCCCAACAAGATCGGCAAGATCGACCACCTCCAGGCCCGCGAGGTGCGCGTGCGGTCCCGCGACCCCCAGCAGCTCCAGGTCGACGGCGACACCATCGGCTCGGCCCTCGAGGTCTCGGCCCGGGTGGACCGGAAGGCCCTGCAGGTGCGCGTGCCCTGACCGGAGGGCACGGGCGTCGAGGCGGCCGGGCTCAGCCCGTGGTGCCCGCCCGCAGGCCCTCGAGCCACTCCCGCGCCGCGGCGAAGTCCGCGTCGGCGGTGCCCGGGCGCATCTCGCCGTGCGGGGCGTCGACCCGCGGGTAGGAGCCCAGGAAGCGCACGTGCGGGCACATCCGGTGCAGACCCATGAGCGCCTCGGCGACCCGCGCGTCCTCGACGTGCCCCTCGGCGTCGATCGAGAACGAGTACCTGCCCAGGGAGTCGCCGATCGGCCGGGACTCGATCCGCGAGAGGTTGACCCCCCGGGTCGCGAGCTGCTCGAGCATCTCGAGCAGCGCACCAGCCTGGTTGCTCGGCAGGTGCACCACGAAGGTCGTCTTGTCCGCCCCGGTGCGTGCCGGGATGTCCCCCGGGCGCCCGACCACGACGAAGCGGGTCACGGCCCTCTCGTTGTCCGCGACGTGGGTCGCGAGGGTCGCGAGGCCGTAGTGGTCGAGAGCTGGCGGCGGCACGAGGGCCGCCTCGAAGGGCAGGGCCTCCTCGGAGCCGCTCAGCAGCGCAGCCGGGGCCGTGTTGGAGGTCGCGGGGACGTGCACGACCTCGGGCAGGTGCGCGGCGAGCCAACGACGGCACTGGGCCCAGGCGTGCGGGTGGGCCGAGATGCGGCGGACGTCGCTCAGCGCGGTGCCGGCCCGGGCCGCGAGGGTGAAGGTCACCGGCACCAGGACCTCGCCCAGCAGCACCAGCCGCTCGCCGCTGGCCAGCGTGTCCAGCACCGCGTTGACCCCGCCCTCGACCGAGCTCTCGATCGCGACGACCGCGAAGTCCGCGGTCCCCGCGCGCACGGCCTCGATCGCCGAGACGACGTCGACCTGGGGCAGGTACTCGGCATCCTCGGGAGAGGCGACCTGGCGCAGCGCGGCCTCGGTGAAGGTCCCCGCGGGGCCGAGGTAGGCGTAGCGCGGGCGCCCGGGGGCCTGCTGGCCGGTCATCGTGCCTCCTTCGCGAGCCCCCGTGCGCGACCTCGGCCGGTCGAGGCGGGCAGGGCGTCGCCGCGCCCGAGACTAGTGCGCCCGTAGGCTTGCCCGGTGCCCCGTCCACCCGCGCTGCTCGGCGCGCTCCTGCTGCTGATGAGCGTCCTGCTGCCCGCTGCCGGGGCCACGGCAGCTCCGACGGCGGCCCCCACGGCCGTCGACCCCGCCGAGGCACCGGCCCAGCAGGAGGGCCCCGCCGTCGTGCTCGTGGGCACCGCTGGCCTGCGCTGGGACGACGTGCACACCCTGTCCACCCCGGCGCTGTGGGACCTCTCGCGGGACGCCTCGATCGGCACCGTCGCGGCCCGCAGCATCCGCTCCTCGGCCTGCCCCGCGGACGGCTGGCTCGCGGTCTCGGCCGGGTCCAGGGCCGGTGACCTGCCCGGTGAGGGCTACGGCGAGTGCCGCACCCTGGTCACCCCCCTCGCCGGCGGGGCCGTCCCCGGCTGGGACTCCTTCGAGGCCTCGGCCGCCGAGGAGAGCTACGACCCCGTGCTCGGGCTCCTCGGCCAGACCCTCGGGGACGCCGGGGTCCCCGCGACGGGTTTCGGCCCCGGGGCGGCCATCGCGCTCGCCGGCGAGGAAGGCCAGGTCGTCGGGGAGCACCTGCCCCTGCCCCCCGATCCCGCCGGGCTGAGCGACGCGGTCGGTATCGCTCTCGAGAGCTCGCGCCTCGTCGTGGTCGACGCCGGGACCGTCCGGGACACGGGCCGGGCCACCGTCGCCCGGCGCGACAGCCTCCTGGGCATCGACCCCGAGGACGAGCAGGGCCAGGACGAGGCCTCGGGGGACGAGCAGGCCCTCGAGCCGGCGCCCACCGGGGAGGAGCCCGCCGGCCCCGACGTCATCAGCGAGCCCACCCGTGCCGAGCAGGTGCAGCCCGTGGACGCCAGGGTCGGGGCGGTCCTGGAGGCCGCCGCGCAGGCCGACCAGGAGGTCGTCGTCCTGGTGGTCTCCCTCGCCGACTCGGGGACGGTCGCGCGCATGCAGCTCGCCGCGGCCCTGGGCCCTGCACCGGGGGACGGCGAGTACGGCGGGTCCCTGCTCGCCTCGAGCTCGACCCGCCAGGACGGCATGATCCAGGCCACCGACGTCACGCCGACCCTGCTGGACCTGCTCGACGTGAGCGACCAGGTCCCCGCGGGGGCGATGGTCGGGGCGCCCGTCCGACCGGTCCCGGCGGCCGAGAGCGCCAACGCACGCTTCACGGCCGTGCTCGACATCGACCAGCACTCCGTCGTGGTGCGCCCCCTCACCCCGACGTTCTACACGCTGCTCATCGTGGTCAACCTGGTCCTCTACGCGGTCGTCACCCTCGGCCTCAACGCGCGCGTGATGGGGGCCACGCGGCGCATCTCGGCACGTCTGCTCCCCGGCCGACCGGCGCGGACCGAGGGTCTGCTCCGTCACCCCAGGGCGGTCCTGCACGGTCTCCGCGCGGCGGGGGTCGTCGTGGGCTCCTTCCCCGTGGCCACCATGCTCGCCAACCTCTCGCCCTGGTGGCGTGCCCCCTCGCCCACCTGGGCCCTCACGGGCCTGGTCGTGGGGTGGATGGCCGCGGTCTCGGCCGTGGCCCTGCTGCCCCGGTGGCGGTCACCCCTGCTGGCCCCCGCCGCGGTGGTCGCGAGCGCGACAGCCCTGGTGCTGCTGGTCGACGTGGTCCTGGGCGCCCCTCTGCAGATCTCGGCCCCGCTCGGTGTCCAGCCGGTGGTGGCCGGACGGTTCTACGGCTTCAACAACACGGCCTTCGCCCTGTTCGCAGCCTCGGTGCTGATCTCGGCCGTCGCGGTGGCCGACCCCCTGGTCCGTGGCGGCCGACGGCGCCTCGCGGGCGCCCTGGTCGGGGTGATCGGCGCCGTCGCGACCGTGGTCAACGGCATGCCCGGACTGGGCAGCGACTTCGGCGGGCCCCCGGCCCTGGTCCCCGCCTTCGCGATCCTCGCGCTCATGGCCGCAGGGGTGCGGTTGTCCTGGTGGCGGGTGACCGCGGTGCTCGGCGGTGCCGCGGTGGTCGTCACCTCCTTCGCGGTGATCGACTGGCTCCGTCCGCCCACCGAGCGCACGCACCTCGGGCGCTTCGTCGAGACGGTGCTCGACGGCGGCCTCTGGGGGGTGGTGAGCCGCAAGCTCGCCCAGAACCTGGCGAACCTGGGTGGCACCTGGCTGACGGTGCTCGCCATCGCGGGGATCGCCCTGGTGGTGCTGGTGCTGGTGCGGCCGCTGCGCTTCGCCGCGAACGCCCCGGACGGCGGGCCCTTCGGGTGGTTGTCCTCGGGGGCTCCGCTGACCTCCTTGGGCACCGAGGCACCGATGCTGCGCCCCGGGGTCATCGCGCTGGCGATCGCCCTGGGCATCGGCTTCGCGGTCAACGACTCGGGGATCGTCATCCCGGCGCTGGGAGTCTCGATCGCGGTCCCCCTGCTGGTGACCGTCTGCGCGAGCTGGCTGCTCGAGATGCGCGAGAGGCGCGTCGAGCGCGTCGCCTAGCTCTTCTTACGGACCTTGAGGGCGCGGCCGGCTCCCCGGGCCACGCCGCGCATCCGCCGGGCGTTCACGGCCATGAGCACGTCGCGGTACTGGGCGGCGCGGTGCATCTGACCGCGGAAGTCCGTCCCCGAGGGCCGGTGGCGCAGGTCGCAGGGCACCTCGACAGCGACGAACCCCTTGGTCAGCAGGTCGATGGTCATGCCGGTCTCGACGCCCCAGCCGCGGGCCAGCGGGGTGGCCGCCTCGAACGCCTCACGGGTCAGGCACCGCATGCCCGAGAGAGGCTGGGTGGGTGTCCAGCCGGTCATCGCCTGGATCGAACGACGGGCCAGGCCCACGACGATCCCGCGGCCGCCAGCCCCGGGCTGGGGCGGCAGCACCGCGATGGACACGTCGGCCCTCCCCTCGAGCACGGGAGGGACCAGCGGGGCCGCGTTGACCGCGGACTCACCCAGGTCCCCGTCGATGAACAGCAGCAGCCGTGCCGGCCGGTCCGCCGTGTCACGCATGGCGACGACCGCGGCCCCGGTCTCCATGGCTGAGGCCTTGCCCCGGTTGTGCGAGTGGCGGACCACCACGGCCCCCGCCTCGCGGGCCACGTGCTGGGTCGCGTCCTCGCTGCCGTCGTCGACCACGAGCACGAGATCGACGTTGGGGATGGCCCGCGCGGCCCGGACGGTCGGGGCGATGCGCCGGGACTCGTCCTTGGCGGGGATGACGACGGCCACCCGCTGCTTGGGGGCGACAGGACCGTTGCCGCTGGTGCGTCGTCCGCGTGCTGAGGTGGCCACGACCCCACCCTAACGATGCTCCGCGGACTCGTCATCATCACGCCACGTGATGGTCAACAGGGAGTCACCTGCAGTCCATCAGCGCAGGGTGAGCTGCCTCGCCACGAGCCCGGCCCGGGCACGCCGCTCGTTGGCGTCGAGCGGACCCTCGACCGCGAGGGCCTCCGCCAGACGCCCGCCCAGGGCCTGCACCGGCTCCTCGAGCTCGGCCGCCTCGGTGCCCGGCGCCAGGTCCCACACCGGGACGAGCACCCCGCAGGAGCGGAAGGCACCGATGAACTTGCCGACCGCCCCCTGGTCCCCGAGACCCGACTCGCGCCGCACGTGCAGCCGGGCGAGGGCGTCGAGGAAGTCCTGCTCGTCGTGGGGCACGGCCCAGCGCAGGTACTCCCGCTCTCCCATGCGCGCCCAGTAGGCGGCGTCCACCGTGCTCAGGCGGTGCGTGGGGATGATGGTCTCGTTCATCTGCTCGAGCGCCGGCCCGACGTCGGGACCCAGGTCCGTGCCGCCCTCGGTCCAGAAGTCGAAGCCCTGGTGCACGGTGACCTCGAACGGGACGTCGAGGTCCAGCACGTCCTGCAGCCGCGGCCCGGGCTCGGGCAGCGGGGCCGAGGTGATCGGGGTGCCGGCGGGGAGCTCGAGGGCCCGGAGCAGCAGGTCGGCGAGGTCGCGCGAGGCGTCCCCCGAGCCGGCGTGCTGCTGCAGGGCGATCATGATCGTGCCGTCCGCCCGGTGCAGGGCGGGCCAGGCCATCGGCAGCACCGTCGCCACGACCACCTCGCGCGAGCCGTGCTCGGCCGTGGTGCGGGCGGTCCCGGTCGCCGCCGGCACCACCTCACGCATCGCCACCCAGTCGGGCTCACCGGGAAGCCCCTCGAAGGGTCGTAGGACGAACTCGACGGTCGCTCTCTTGGCCATGGCCAGCGAGGGTACCCGCAGGGCCCGACCCCGTGCGCGGGATGCCCCTCGGGTGCGAGGATCGAGCCATGCACCCGCGCGCCGGAACACCTGCCCTGCCCGAGGACCTCATCGACGTCGACGCCGTCGTCGGCGCGTACTACGACCGCCACCCCGACGTCGAGGACCCGGCCCAGCAGGTCGCCTTCGGCACCTCGGGCCACCGGGGCTCCAGCCTCGACAGCGCCTTCAACGAGGACCACATCGTCGCGATCACCGCCGCGATCGTGGAGTACCGGCGCTCGCAGGGCACCGACGGCCCGCTGTTCATCGGCCGGGACACCCACGCGCTGTCCGAGCCGGCCTGGCGCACGGCCCTCGAGGTGCTGGCCGCGGCCGAGGTGCAGGTGCACGTCGACGCCCGCGACGGCTTCACACCCACCCCCGCGGTCTCGCACGCGATCCTGCTGCACAACGGGGCCGCGACCTCGCAGGGGGTGCGGACCTCGGGAGGGGCCGGCCTCGCCGACGGCATCGTCGTCACCCCGTCGCACAACCCGCCCCGCGACGGCGGGTTCAAGTACAACCCGCCGCACGGCGGCCCCGCGGGGTCGGAGGCCACCGGCTGGATCGCGGACCGGGCCAACGAGCTGCTGCGCCAGGGCATCGGCTCGGTGCGCCGGGTCAGCACCGAGACGGCCCTGGCTGCCTCGACCACGCTGCGCCACGACTACACCAGCGCCTACATCGCGGACCTGCCCAACGTGCTCGACCTCGACCTGGTGCGAGCCAGCGGGGTGCGCATCGGCGCCGACCCGCTCGGCGGCGCCGCGGTCGCCTACTGGGGCGAGATCGCCGAGCGGCACGGGCTGGACCTCACGGTGGTCAACCCCGACGTCGACCCCCGCTGGTCCTTCATGACCCTGGACTGGGACGGCAAGATCCGCATGGACTGCTCCTCCCCCTCGGCGATGGCCTCGCTCGTCCAGACGATGGCCGGGACCGGTGGTGGCGGCGCCCCCTTCGACATCGCGACCGGCAACGACGCCGATGCAGACCGGCACGGCATCGTGACCCCCGACGCGGGCCTGATGAACCCCAACCACTACCTCGCCGTCGCGATCAGCTACCTCTACGGCGGAGCCCGCCCGGGCTGGCCCGCGAGCGCCGCGATCGGCAAGACCCTCGTCTCCTCGGCCCTGATCGACAGGGTGGCGGCGGACCTGGGACGAACCCTGCTCGAGGTCCCGGTCGGCTTCAAGTGGTTCGTCCCCGGGCTGCTCGACGGGTCGGTGGGCTTCGGTGGTGAGGAGTCCGCCGGCGCCTCCTTCCTGCGGCACGACGGCAGCGTGTGGACCACCGACAAGGACGGCATCCTGCTGGCCCTGCTCGGGGCCGAGATCACGGCACGTACCGGGTCCTCGCCCTCCCAGCTGCACGCGGGGCTGGTCGAGAAGCACGGCGAGTCCTGGTACGCCCGGGTGGACGCCCCGGCGACCCGCGAGCAGAAGAAGGCCCTGGGCTCGCTGCGCCCCGAGCAGGTCACCGCCTCGACCCTCGCCGGCGAGGAGATCACCGCCCGGCTGACCGAGGCCCCGGGCAACGGGGCGGCCGTGGGCGGCCTCAAGGTCACCACGCCGAACGCCTGGTTCGCGGCCCGCCCCTCGGGCACCGAGGACGTCTACAAGGTCTACGCCGAGTCCTTCGTCTCGGCCGAGCACCTCGGCGAGGTGCAGGCCGCGGCCCAGCAGCTCGTCACCGAGACCCTGGGCTGATCGACGCGCTCAGCTCGGCGCGGAACTGCTCGGCCGGGACCGGCCTGGACCACAGGTAGCCCTGGCCCGTCTGGCACCCCAGGCGCTTGAGCTCGTCCGCCTGGGCCTGGGTCTCGACGCCCTCGGCGACCAGGTCCAGGCCCAGGGCCTCGCTGAGCCGCAGCAGGGTCGTGACGATCGCGCGGCTGCGGACGTCCTCGAGCATGGTGCTGACGAAGCCGCGGTCGATCTTGACCATCGACAGAGGCAGCTCGATCACCCGGGTCAGCGGGCTGTAGCCGGTGCCGTAGTCGTCCGCCGCGAGGCCGATGCCCGCTCGGCGCAGGCCGGCGAGATCGGCCAGCAGGGTGTCGCTGACCTCGTCGAGGTAGGTCTCGGTGAACTCGAGCACCAGCCGCGCGGGGGCCAGGCCCGTCTCGGTCAGGACGCGACGCACCTCCTCGACGAACCCCGGCTCGTCGAGCTGTCTGGCCGAGACGTTGACGTGCACCGTGGGGGCCGCGCCGTCGCGCAGCACGGGCCAGGTCGCAGCCTCGACGCAGGACCGCTCGAGCACCCACGCCCCGATCCGCGGCATGAGCCCCGAGCTCTCCGCGACGTCGAGCCACTCACCCGGGGCGAGCAGGCCGCGCTCGGGGTGGTTCCACCGCACCAGGGCCTCGGCGGCGACGGGCAGCCCGTCGTCGAGGTCGATCACCGGCTGCATGTAGACCTCGAGCTCCTCGCGCTCGAGGGCCACCCGCAGATCCTTCTCGACCCGCACGGCCCGGAGCACCCGCGCCCGGTGCTCGTCGGAGAACACCACCACCCGTCGCTTGCCCTCGGCCTTGGCCGCGTACATGGCCGAGTCGGCGTCGCGGAGCAGGTCGTCGGGGGAGGTCCCCGGCGAGCCCCAGGCGATGCCGATGCTCACGCCGAGGCTGAAGGAGTGCACGCCGACGTGCAGGGGTGCCATCAGGGCGTCGAGCACGGCGGTCGCGAGCTCCTCGGCCTCGGCCTGGGTCCCGACCTGCGGACGCAGGACGACGAACTCGTCCCCGCCGAGCCGGGCCGCGACGTCCTCGGGCCGCAGCAGGGCGGTCAGCCGCTGCGCGACCTCGACGAGCACCGAGTCCCCGCCGGGATGCCCCGTGGAGTCGTTGACGTGCTTGAAGTCGTCGAGGTCGCAGTAGAGCAGCACGGCCCCCGACCCGTCCGCGGACAGGGTGCGCAGGGCGAGGTCGATCCGGTCGCGCAGCAGGGTGCGGTTGCCGAGCCCGGTGAGGCCGTCCTGCAGGGCCTGCGCGGTCAACCGCTCCTCGGCGGCCCGGCGAGCGGTGACGTCGACCATCTGACCGACGAACATGCCCTCGCCGCTGGCATCTGTCAGGGGAGAGAGGGCGACCTCGACCCAGCGCGTGCTGGTCTCGACACCCAGCGCGACCTCGCCGTGCCACCCGGGCAGGTTGCCCGTGTGCATCTCGCGCACCGCGTCGGCCACGACGGTCCGATCCCCTGCCTCGAGCCGCGCGGTCCACGACTCCCCCACCAGCTCCGGCTCGGTGCCGCCGAGGATCCGCGCAGAGACGGCGTTGAGCTCGACCACCTCGAGGCCGTCGGTCGCGTGCGGGCGTCCCGACGTCGCGGCCACCGACGGGAGGCGCCCGTCCTCGCTCGTCCGGCGCAGCAGCAGCATGCCGAGCAGCGCCTCGGAGAACCCCTCGCGGAACAGTCGCTCGCTGGCCTCGACCCGCTGCAGCACGGCCCGCCGCTGGGCCACCGACACCGCGAGGGGCAGCACCACGAGGGCCGAGACCACGAGGTACGCCTGGACCAGGGAGGCGGTCACGGTGGACCCGCTGCCGAGGTTCCACGCGAACGGCCCGCCGCCGAAGCGGTTGAGCGCGCTGACGAGCAGGGCGAGGACCACGAGCTGCAACGTCACCGTGCGGGTCCCCAGCCGCAGGGCGCCCCACACGAGGAAGGGCATCGTCAGGAAGGCCACGGGCAGGGCCTGGTCAGGGCGGAAGATCAGCGCCGAGACCCCGAGCAGGGCCACCCACTGCGCCAAGCCCTCGGCGCGGCTGCCGGCGGCCCGCGGGGTCAGGACCCGCAGCCCCAGGGGCACCGTGACGAGGATCGCCGCGCCGTGGCTCGCCATGACCGTGCGGGCCGTGATCCACGGGTCGCCGTCAGCCAGGATCGCGACGGTGGCCGCTGCCCCGAGCCCCATGACGAGACCCCCCAGGAGGGTGCCCGCCAGCAGCCGGAAGACGTCCTCGAGCGTCATCAGGCGCGGCCGTGCACGCCCGCGCAGCAGCCATGCCGCGACCACCCATGCCTCGGCCGCGTTCGACAGCCCGAAGCCCGTCGCGACGGGCCAGTCCCGCCCGGCCACCGCGTTGGCGA